>NZ_LWFZ01000617.1:0-980 GCF_001635225.1 Oleiphilus sp. HI0086 | reverse complement strand
GTAATTGTGCCACCGGACTCTTCTTTCCAATCCCAGATTTTATCGAGAAAGGCTTCACGTCCGAGGTCATGGCGAGTTTTGCCTTCTTCAGCAGCAAGCTTGCGCTCAACAACCATTTGAGTTGCGATACCCGCGTGGTCGGTACCGACCTGCCATAAAGTGTTATGACCTTTCATGCGGTGATAGCGGGTTAGGGCATCCATAATAGAGTCCTGGAAGGCATGTCCCATATGCAAGCTACCGGTGACATTCGGTGGCGGAATCATAATGGTGTAGGGCTGGCCTTCATTTGAAGGCTTGAAGTAGCCGCTTTCTTCCCAGGTTTTATACCAAGACTGTTCTATTTCGCTAGGTTGGTAGGTCTTATCCATAATCGTTGATGCTTACTCGTTAAAAATGGCTAGAGGTCGAGTGCCTGACTTTCGCTTGGCATACGATAAAAAATGGCCGACATTATACATGGCGTGAGCGAGCTGAAGCTAGGGACTTGCTTAATATAGTTGCTTAAAAAAGCAAAGACTTCCCTAAGCTTTCCGTAGATCGTGGATATGAACCTCATGGCCAAGGCTCTTTAGTTGCTTGTATAAGGTACGTGCGTCCTGAATTTCGATTTCAATATTCGGAATGATTAAGCACAAACGGCTGAAATCTTCCAAGCGCTCGGGTAACTGCTTTCGTAGGAGGATGAGCAAAGAATCGTCTTTTTGAAGTGATGACTTTAATGGTTTGTCATCGATGATGACTGGCGCGGTTTTGCTTTCTGACTCATTTTGACCGAGACTATGAGGAATAAAGCTTTCGAGTTTGAAAGTCCATAAAGCGCTGTTTAGTGCTTCGTTTTGAATAGCGTCCACAGTCTGAATATGAATTCGACTGTGTTGTTGCAGGGCTTTCTCCGTTAAACGGCAACAAAAAGCAATTTGCTCAGAAAAGTTGGCTTCATTTAAGAGGTATAGGTCTATTCTGGGCATGCTTTTGTT
>NZ_LWFZ01000616.1:0-8834 GCF_001635225.1 Oleiphilus sp. HI0086 | reverse complement strand
CGATTTAGGCCCATTTTTATTCTGCTCATCGTTAGCTTATTTCTCAATTCATCCTACAATTACTAGGTTAATTATCAGTATTTGTAATAAAGCAAGTCACAGGCAGCAGCAAATTATGAGCAACCAACTCACCGAAGCCCAGGTCAAAAAAATTCTTCAAGGCATTCATGTACCTCCACAACCCCAGATTCTTGTGGACTTACAAATGGAACAGATCATGCCGGCCCCGGATATTCAACGAATAGCCAATTTAATCGCGAAGGATGTTGGCTTATCCGGCACCATGCTGAAATTTGTTAATTCACCATTTTATGGTCTGGCAAATAAAATCACCTCCATTGAGCAAGCGGTATCACTACTGGGTATTCATACCGTTATTAATATCTTGAATGGCCTGGCAATCAAAGGTGAAATGTCAGATGAAGCCATCATTGAATTAACCTCTTTTTGGGATACCGCAAACGACATAGCGATGGTCTGCGCAGCGGTTGCCAAAAAAGTCGGCTACCGCACGCCAGACGAAGCTTATGCATTAGGCTTGTTCCATAATGCGGGTATTCCTCTCATGCTTTCACGCTTCGATGATTATATCACCGTCATGGAAAAAACTTATTCCGGCCAGCATGAGCGAGTCATTGACTTAGAGAATGAAAAATTCAACACCAATCACTGTGTCGTCGGTTATTTCACCGCCAAGTCATGGAACCTCCCTGAGCATATCTGCCAAGTTATTGCCGAACACCATAACACCAAGCAAGTGTTTGCAGTTAAAGACGGCAAAAACCAGCAGCAGAAAACCTTGCTGGCAGTTCTTAAACTGGCTGAGCATATTTGCGGAAACTACAAAGTACTTGGCCTACAAGATAGCGACCCGGAATGGGAAGATAGCCAAGATGACATATTAGAATACCTAGGCTTAACTGCTTACGATATCGAAGACCTTAAAGTAGGTTTCATTGAAATGGGTGTCACCGTTTATTGAACAAGAGTCTTTAAAACAAAAAAGGGAGAGTCTCTGACTCTCCCTTTTTTATTCAAGAAAATAAATACTCAGCCTTTGAAGGCTTTTACTTAACCTGCATGCCTTGGTATACGCTATCAAGCTGAGGTTTAACTAAATCTTCAGTATCTTCACCATTGCTTTCCTTGATCGCCAAGTTCAAATTCCATAGCTGATCAAACTTCTCAACGGCAACAGCCTTATTGGCCGCTTTATCACGTAAAATCGTTGGTTTTAGGAATACCACCAAGTTCTGCTTATTTACAACCTTCTGAGTACTTCTAAATAAAGCACCTAACCAGGGAATATCACCCAGCAATGGAACCTTGCTTTCTTGGTAAGTTTCGTCATCACGAATTAGGCCGCCCAGAACAATAGTCTCGCCATCATCAGCCAGAACATTCGTCTTAATCTGACGTTTCGAGGTAATAATATCGGCTCCAGCCGTTGACGGAGAAACGCCTGATATTTCCTGTTCAATTTCCAAACGAACTAAATTGCCATCACTGATACTTGGCGTCACAATCAACTTAACACCGACATCCTGACGCTCAATCGTAGTAAACGGGTCCGACGTTCCAGCACCGGAAGAAGTAGACTGACCTGTGATAATTGGAACATTCTCACCAACAATGATAGATGACTCCTGATTATCCATGGTTATCACTTTAGGTGTAGAAAGAACATTTGCGCTAGCATCACCTTCAAGCGCCTGGATCAGGCCACCCCAGCTTACACCACTTTCACTTGTTCGCCCAAAACCTGCGGTAATACCATCACTCGCACCAATACCTGAGACGTTAAGATCACCATCATCACTGCTATCTTGCGCGATCAACGCTGACAATACATTCGCCGTCGCAATTCCCGCATCAGAGAAGTTTGTAAATACACCTGGAACCGATGCACCCTGATCATACAAGGCCCACTGAATACCAAGTTTGTCATTCAGGTCATCTTTAATTTCAACTATCGCAGCCTCGATCAGTACCTGAGCTCGGCGAACATCAAGTTGCTCAATGACACCATCGAGCTCCTGAATCACTGAAGGTTCTGCTCTAATAACCAGCGCATTCAAACCTTCATCAGCATAAACACTCGCTTCTGAAGATTGGCTTTTACCCTTACCCTTAGCACCCTCACTACTAATATCGCCCATTAGCCCCTTTAACAACTCAGCTAACTCTCCAGCATCCGCATGTTTAAGTCGGACTACCTTGGTTTTACCACCCGTGGATGAAGGTTGATCCAGTTTGGCTATCAACTCTCGCATTTTCTCCCGGAATGCCTCATCGCCTCGAAGGATAAGCCGATTGCTGCGCTGATCTGCAACAACACTAAATTTATTGCCGCCACTTTTTCCTTTAGCTTTACTCAGCTCGCTAGGTGCTAACTCTTCTAAGAGCTTTACCATATCACCAACCCATGCTTCTTTAAGCTGAACAACTTCAAGTTCATATTTAGAAGGGCTATCCAGCTCATCAATAATCTTACTAATTCGTTTTATGTTCGCCAGGTGATCACTAATAATCAAAGCATTGGCAGCTGCGACACCCGCAAGGTGTCCATATTTTGCCACCATCGGTCTAAGAATCGGAACCAACTCTAAAGCACGAGCATTGTTAACCTGAATTACCCGCGTAACGATTTGCTCTGATGGTACCTTTTTCAAAAAACGATCGTTCTGAGCACTCTGCTTGGCATCATTTTGTCTGACAATCTTGATCACTTCCTGGCCAGGTATCGCTGCAAAGCCATGCACCCCCAAGACGGATAAAAACATTTCGTAAACAGCAGATTTATTCATTGAAGCATTAGAAATAACCGTGACCTTACCCTTAACTCGAGGGTCAATAACAAAGCTATAACCTGTTATATCGGCAACCTGACTAACAAATGCTCTGACATCCGCATCCTTCAGATTTACCTTCCAGGTTTGCTCCTCACCGAAGGCACTCCCGCTAAATACCAGCGCGGCACAAACAACCAAGTGCACCAACCTGAGACGGACCATACTGAACATGTTCTTTCCTAATGTAGACTTCATAACAATCACTTTACACTTAAGTCATTTGCATTACTGGGCTTGAGCCCGCAATTTTTTTATCTCAAAGGGTAGTTAATATAAAAGCTGGCGCCATCTCGCATCACTTCTACTTCCAAACTACCTTGCTCATAGAGACTTTTCATTAACTCTTTATCGCGCTGAATATCACCAAGGTTATGACCATTCACCGAGCGTATCACATCACCCTTGTTAAGATTTAGCCCCGACAACATTGGGTTTCCACCTTGGTAAACATACCCCTCTGAAGAAGCTTTCAGCCCAACTGAGCCCAATGCAGCGACAGGATCTTCCTGTAAGCGCTCTGCAGCCTCATCCATAAATTGCTGAGGCGTTTCTACTGATTCCACCCTTGCTCTTCTTTTCGGCTGGGCTTTAACCGGCGTTACCTTAGAAAAACTGCTACTGCCTTTGATGCTCTTCTTTTCTTCAAAAGCCAAAGTTTCTAGCCTTCCGTTACGCCTCAAGAGAATACGATCACTATATACCTCTTCCAAAGTGGCCCTGCCTGGTAGGGCATCACCTATGCCATAGTAATCCGCCTTCTTGCCAATCTCTTCTACTATAGCACCCGATGCGCCAGCCTGCTCTGACATAAAAACACCTTTTAATGCTAACCTTAAGCTGGTCTTAGGCGCTTCTTTTGGTTTATCCTGCTTTTTAACTACCTGTTTTCCTACTTGTCCGAATAAATGATAGTCAGCTAACCTGGCATCTCGCCCCTGGCTTTTCTTAGCTGTAACAACTTTATTCTGAGGCAACACTAAAGCGCGCTCATCCGAAGAAGCCAGTGAATACCAAAACACTCCAGCCCCCAGATAAGCGACATAAACAAGCAAAGTCACAGCCAACAGTGACTGAATCCTAGCAATTGTTCCTGACCCTAGCGTTATCAAATTATTCACCAGCCTAATAAATTTTCTTTTTCACTTTAAACACGACATCTTCTTCTTTGGAGTTTTGGGGCCAATGCTCATCAGCCAAATCCAATAAGCGTCTTTTCACTTTAACTAGCGCTTCACCCTCTGGGCTCACCGTCGCTTCAATGACATCAAACGATCCGCCACTATCACGAACACCTGCTTTTATTTCCCCAGTTTCGCTAGTTTCTATCACCCCCCTAAAAGGAGGAAAGCTACGTTGATGTATAGCGCGTTGAGCAGGATAGGCAATATCGCCACCAGACCACGAGATCATACCTGCAGCTGATCGCAGCATATTATCTTCAGCTAGCAGCTGTATATCCTTTAACAATAGCTGACCATCCAGGGTGACTCGTTGCGCCCTCAGCGCTGGGCTTAGCATAGATAAGTCTAGGTCACCACGAGAAACCGTCACAGCGATGTCAGACATGCCCACCGTAATCACAGCCTCCAATTCGCCCGCTTGGCTATCAATATCAAGCTTAACGGGAAGTGATAAGGCATATAGTTCAGATAATTTCACATTCCAATCAACTATTGAGGCAATGCCTTTATACTGAACCAAAGCACGACCATCCCAGATAGTCCCCTCAATGCCTTTTACCGAAACACCAACAGAGCGAAGAGAATTAGTTACAGAAGGATCAGCCTCTACAACTCCCTCCCAAATCACACGCGCTGGAGCCTTAGCCAGCACAAAAACGCTAAAGGCCAATAAGAAAACAAGAAGATACAGAATTGTTTTTTTCAACACGCGTAAAGACCAAGTCCTATTATTTGACCCACTTCAGTACAAGAGATACTGAAAACTACCGAGAACCTATCATGCTTATATACCTAAGCCGCCCGGTAGGGAGCCTACTGCTCTAAAAAGCGACCAATTACAGACTATTTAATATGATAAATCTACCTTTATTAACGGTTTTTCATACCTTTGCAGGGTTTTCTTGAGACATGCCTCAAGTACTTAGCCCCAAACGCAAGAAACCCGGCAAAAGCCGGGTTTCTTAATCACAAAGCGTGAAAGGCTGGATTACATCATTCCACCCATGCCACCCATGCCACCCATATCAGGCATAGCTGGTGCTGCTGCACCCTCTTCTACGATATCGGTAACCATGCATTCAGTAGTGATCATCAAACCAGCAACAGAACCTGCTGATTGAAGCGCTGTACGCGTCACCTTAGCCGGATCAAGAATACCCATTTCCAACATATCGCCATATTCACCCGATGCAGCATTGTAACCAAAGCTACCTTCGCCCTGCTTAACCTTATCAGTCACGACAGAACCTTCGCCACCGGCATTCTCAACGATTTGACGCATAGGTGCTTCCATTGCGCGACGTAGCAAGTTAATACCAACGTTTTGATCTTCGTTATCACCTTGAAGATCTTCAATCGCTTGTAGAGCACGAATCAATGATACGCCGCCACCTGCAACAACACCTTCTTCAACGGCTGCACGAGTAGAGTGAAGCGCATCTTCGACACGAGCCTTCTTCTCTTTCATCTCGACTTCAGAACCAGCACCTACTTTGATTACCGCAACACCGCCAGCTAATTTAGCTACACGCTCTTGAAGCTTCTCACGATCATAGTCTGAACTGCTTTCTTCGATTTGCTTACGAATCTGGTTAACACGCCCTTCGATTTCTGCAGCTTGACCTGCACCATCGATAATCGTCGTATTTTCTTTACTGATGTTAACGCTCTTCGCTGTACCCAAGTTATCAATTGTTGCGGTTTCTAGAGACAAACCAACTTCTTCAGAAATAACCGTACCACCCGTTAGAGTAGCGATATCCTGTAGCATTTCCTTACGACGATCGCCAAAGCCAGGTGCCTTAACCGCTGCCACCTTAACAATGCCACGCATGTTGTTTACAACTAGAGTCGCTAGCGCTTCGCCTTCGATATCTTCAGCAATGATCAATAATGGCTTGCTTGCTTTAGCAACACTTTCCAGTACAGGAAGTAGCTCACGAATGTTAGAAACCTTCTTATCAACCAATAATATAAATGGGCTCTCAAGCTCTGCACTCATATTGTCCTGATTGTTGATAAAGTAAGGTGATAAGTAACCACGATCGAACTGCATACCTTCAACAACGGCTAGCTCATCTTCGAAGCCACTACCTTCTTCAACAGTGATAACACCTTCTTTACCTACTTTTTCCATCGCTTCAGCAATGATGCTACCAACAGAGCTATCGCTGTTTGCTGAGATTGTGCCTACTTGAGCAATCGCTTTAGTATCTTCACATGGACGAGCAAAGCCTTTAACCGCTTGAACTGCAACTTGCACACCTTTGTCGATGCCACGTTTCAGGTCCATTGGGTTCATACCCGCAGCAACAGCCTTCAAACCTTCGTTAACGATAGACTGAGCCAAAACTGTTGCAGTCGTTGTTCCATCACCCGCAGCATCATTAGTTTGTGATGCAACTTCTTTTACCATCTGCGCACCCATGTTTTCGAACTTGTCTTTAAGCTCGATTTCTTTCGCAACAGACACACCATCTTTAGTCACCGTCGGTGCACCAAAAGATTTGTCTAATACAACGTTACGACCTTTAGGGCCCAAAGTTACCTTTACTGCATCTGCTAGAATGTTTACACCGGCCAACATGCCTTGACGAGCCGAATCACCAAATTTAACGTCTTTAGCGCTCATATACTTTTCCTACTTAAACTGTTTGCCTATTTAGTTAGGCACTTTTAAAATAATTCTCTGAACCGGCTAACCGGTACTAAGCTTCTATCACGCCGTAAAGGTCGCTTTCACTCATAATCAATAGCTCTTCACCATCGATCTTAACGGTATTACCAGCATATTGACCAAACACTACAATATCGCCTTCTTTTACAGCCAAAGCTTTAACATCACCGTTATCCAGAATTTTTCCAGTACCCACAGCTATTACTTCACCCTGAGAAGGTTTTTCAGTCGCACTACCAGGCAATACAATACCACCCGCACTTGTGGTCTCTTCTTCTTTGCGGCGTACAACAACACGGTCGTGTAATGGACGGATTTTCATCTTCTTGATTCTCCTAACAGGTTTTCAATCCGAAAATAAAATCACTCTCAAACAAAGAGCGCTTTATTTTATTTAATAAAAACAATAAGTTGCATTTTAAACTTACAATTTTCATTGATAAGTGACTCTATAAATGGGGATGATAGAAAGCTTTTCAAGCACTTATTTTTCTTTTTCTTGTTTTATCTCTTGAAACTCACCTTCGGCGATCTCTTCAGGCGGAACGGTACGTTGGGGAAATTCCTGGGCAGAGAAAGGGTCCTTAACCGGCTGCTCCTCCGCCTGAGACGACTGTCTATAAGTTGTCTGGGAATAAAAGCCGCTTTGTGAGGAATTCTGTACCAGATTTTTCGCAATCATCTTGGCAAACGAAGCTCTAAAGCCCGGCGTCAATAAAATAAAGCCAATCGTATCGGTCACAAACCCAGGGGTAAGCAACAATGCTCCCGCGATTGCCAACATCATCCCTTCACCAATTTCAGAGACTGGCATCTGGCCACTTTGCATCTTCTGATTAGCTCTGATAAAGGTACTCAGCCCCTGTTTTTTAAGCAGCGTCACACCTATGACTGCCGTCAATAACACCAGCAACACTGTATAAAAGACACCAATAAATGAGCCCACCTCAATTAATACCAACATCTCAATGATAGGAACAATCAAGAACAGTAAAAATAAAATTTGCATACTTACTCCAAGTCGAGATTTATTAGTACCCGACTGCATTAATCCTTTTTCTTATCCTAACAAGCCATTAAGATAGATTCTCATTTAAGGGTTAGGGGTGATCCCTCGATACCCAACACGTCCCAATCTGGTATTAATATAGGCAGAACATGAAATTACAAGATGCAGTTATTGCAATTACAGGCGGCGCTCAAGGCTTAGGAAGAGAAATGGCTTTAGGCCTTGCTGAAAAAGGAGCTAATCTCGCTCTGATCGACATGAATGCAGAACGTCTTGATGAAACCGCTAATGAGTGCGAAGCACTGGGCGTCACAGCTAAAACCTATGTTTGCAACGTTGCCCAAGAGGCTGACGTAGAGAACACCTTTAATACGATTGAGCGCGATTTTGGAAAGCTGAATGGCCTCGTTAATAATGCCGGCATTCTACGAGACGGTTTATTGCTAAAAGCTAAAGATGGCAAAGTTAGCCAAACCATGAGCCTGCAGCAATGGCAAAGCGTGATCGACGTTAACCTTAGTGGTGTATTCCTGTGTGGCCGTGAAGCTGCCCGCCTGATGGTTAACACCAATTCAGAGGGTTGTATTATTAATATTTCCAGTATCGCCAGAGAAGGCAATATTGGACAAAGTAATTACAGCGCGGCTAAAGCTGGCGTGGTTGCATTAAGCGTCACTTGGGCCAAGGAACTCGCGCGCTATAATATTCGCTCTATGGCGATCGCTCCCGGTTTTATGGAAACGGAAATGACAGCCAGTATGAAACCTGAGGCTCAAGACCATATGAAGAAAGTTATCCCTTTAGGTCGCCCCGGCCAACCTAGCCATATTCAACAAAGTGTGGTGCACATTTTTGAAAATAATTACCTTACAGGCCGGGTCATCGATGTCGATGGTGGACTAAGAATCTAACTCCCAATGGCAACAAACGAAAGTGAATGCAAGCAGGCTATACTGGCCTGCTTGGCGAGCATCCCCAGCGGGCAAGTCTGTTCTTACGGGAAAATAGCATCCCTGGCAGGGCACCCAGGCAAAGCACGTTACGTCGCCTACATATTAAAACAACTACCTAAAGACAGCCGCATTCCTTGGCACCGAATAATTAATGCTCAAGGA
>NZ_LWFZ01000615.1:0-6311 GCF_001635225.1 Oleiphilus sp. HI0086 | reverse complement strand
ATGACTAAGGGCTATATTTGCCAGAAAGCGGCAAGATTAGAGCATTATCAAAATCACGATGATCGTTTGACACATCCTTTAAAAAGGATGCCAGATGGGAGCTTTCAGAAGGTTAGCTGGGATCAGGCCTTAGATGAAATCGCTGAAAAAATGAATGTAACGCGTGATCAGTTTGGCCCCGATTCTTTCGCGATTGTAGGTGGTGGTGGTCAAGGTAATCATCTTGGCGGTGCGTATGCTTCACAACTGCGTTATGCCATGGGTGGGAGTCGCTATACCTATACAGCTTTGGCTCAGGAAAAGACCATGGATTTTTGGGTGAATGGTCGACTGTTTGGTGATCAGCGTGTTCATTGTACTGAGGACGTAGAGCATTCTGACTACGTACTATTTATTGGCTGTAACCCATTTCAGTCACACGGTATACCCAATGCGCGCGATACGCTTAAAGAAATTAAGAAAGACCCGGACCGTACGATGGTGGTTTTTGACCCTAGAAGGTCTGAAACAGCGAAGCAAGCCGATATACATTTTCAGTTAAAGCCAGGTACTGATGCTTATCTGATGTCTGCGATCTTGGCGATTATCGTAAAAGAGGGCCTGCATGATAAAGCCTTCCTCGAGAATCACTGCACTGGCTTTAATAAGCTCGAAGCTGAACTATTAGATATTCCTATTGAAGAGTATGTAGAAAAAGCCGATGTATCCCTTGAGATGACGCAGCAAGTTGCACGAGACTTTGCTAATGCTAAAGCGGGATGCGTAAGAATTGACTTGGGTCTGCAGCAGTCACTGCATTCCACCTTGACGGCATATTTGGAAAAAATGCTGTATATGGTGACCGGCAATTTCGGGAAAACTGGCGGCAATAATCTGCACACTTTATTTGTTCCCTTATTAGGTAATTCGGACGAGCGTCGCCGCGAGTACAAGCTCACGGCTCATCATAAAATGATGCCGATTTCGGGAATGTATCCACCAAACATATTGCCTGATGAAATTGAACATGAGGGCGAAGATCGTTTACGAGCGATTTGGGTGGATAGTAGCAACCCCGCTCGCAGTTACGCTGACTCTAGTGCCTATGAACGCGCTTTTTCTAAGTTAGATTTGTTGGTTGTTGTTGATGTAGCGATGACTGAAACGGCTCGCTTGGCGCACTACGTTCTGCCAGCTGCCTCTCAGTTCGAGAAGTGGGAAGCGACAGGTTTTAACGCGGAGTTTCCTGAGAACTTCTTTCATTTGCGTGCACCGATGTTTGAGCCTTTACCGGGTACCTTACCTGAGCCTGAAATCTATGCGCGCTTGTTAGCGAAAATGGGTAAGATTCCAGAGAATTTCCCTGTATTGGAACGCATCGCTAAATACGAACCTGAGATTAGTGCTCATCAGGGCTTCTTCGCTGCCTTGATGGCGACTTTTAAATTGAACAAGGATTGGGCCCCCTACGCGCCTTCAATTTTGTATCGTACTTTTGGCGCAGCCTTACCGGAGGATGCCGCATCTGCTGCGCTAATTCTTCCTTTAGCGATGGACTATGCTAGAAAACACGAGGCTGCCGTGAGGCGCGCAGGTGTAAAAGGTAATCAATTCACCTTAGGCGTTAATCTATTTCGGCAGATATTCAATAGTCGCTCTGGGTCGATAATTAGTAAACATACCTTTGATGAAATGTGGAAGTTTATTCGTAATAAAGATGGCCGCATTCACCTGGAAATTGATGAAGTGTTCTCGGAATTAAGAGGTCTGAACAATGGTTTGAAATTCGATGATGGCTATCCCTTTATTCTGATGGCTGGGGAAAGGCGCGCCTATAATTCAAACCAAATTTTTAGAAATCCAGCATGGCGTAAAGTTGATAAAGACGGCGCTTTACGTATTCACCCTGACGATGCAGAATCACTAGGTGTTGGCAAAGGGGATAAGCTGCTTTGTAAAACCGCGCAAGGCCAGCTCGAAGTGAGTGTCGAAATCGACGAGGGTGTTCGTCAGGGTATGGTTACCTTGCCTCACGGTTATGGTATGCGCTACAAAGATGGCGAGCCTAATGGCCCTGCTATAAACTTTTTAACAGCAGGTTCCCACTGTGATCCGTTTACTAAAACGCCTTATCATAAGTATGTACCGGCGCATTTAGAGAGAATAGCTTCCTAAGTTGTAGGCAGAGACTTTCACGGCTTGCGGGCGGGCTAGCACGTGGCAGATTCCAGCGAGGGGCGGAAGTCTCTGCCTACGGTCGGTATATATTGGTTTTGTACCCTGCAAGCCAAAAGAAAAAGCAGTTCAATATTATGGGTAGCCTTGTTATCGTAAAGCAAATAACTTGTTTCGATATCCAGGAAGCTCTGTCTTATGCTGAACGAAAATTATCCTTACTATCTTTCGAATAAAGCCGTTTTTGCCAATCAGGACTTGAAGGTCTATGACAAGTACAGTGGTGAATTGGCTTGTTCAGTTGCATTGGCAGAGAAACAGGCGATTGATCAAGCCATAGCAGCCGCTCAGGCAGCAACAAAACCCATGGCAAGTTTGGCGGCATTTGAGCGCCAGGCTGTATTGGATCATTGCGTTAAACGCTTTACTGAACGTTTTGATGAATTAGCCGAAGCGCTTTGTATCGAAGCAGGCAAACCCATCAGGGATGCGCAGGGTGAAGTGACGCGTTTAATTGATACCTTTCGTATTGCGGCAGAAGAGTCCACTCGCATCGCCGGTGAAGTTATTCCCATGGATATTAGCGCTCGCGCCAAGGGTTATTCAGGCATGAGTAAGCGAGTACCGATTGGCCCTTGCTCGTTTATCAGCCCTTTTAATTTCCCTTTGAACTTAGCCGCCCATAAAATTGCACCCGCGATTGCAGCGGGATGCCCATTCATACTCAAACCAGCCAGTTTAACCCCTGTGGGTGCTTTGTTAATTGCCGAGGTGCTTGCAGAAACGAATCTACCTGAAGGCGCATTTTCTGTCTTACCTTGCCATCGGGAAGGTGCCGGATTATTTACAGAAGATGAACGTTTGAAGTTACTAAGCTTTACCGGCTCACCAGATGTGGGCTGGGCCTTGAAAACTAAAGCAGGCAAAAAGAAAGTCGTCCTCGAATTAGGGGGAAATGCTGCTTGTGTCGTGGACCAGGATGCTGACATCGACGACGCCGTAGCGCGAATCGTTTTTGGTGCGTTCTACCAATCGGGGCAAAGTTGCATCGGTGTGCAGCGGGTTTACGTCCATGAAGAAATTTATCCGCTATTTAAAGATAAATTACTAAACGCTACGCGAGCACTGAAAATGGGTGACCCGAAAGATCCTTCAACCTTTATTGGCCCCATGATTTCGGAAGGCGAAGCTAAACGCCTGCAAGACTGGATTGACGAGGCAGTAGAAGCTGGCGCAAAGCTTTTATGCGGTGGCAAAAGGGAAGGTGTCATGATGCAAGCCTCCTTACTAGAAAGTGTTGGGAAAGGACAAAAGCTCCGAGAAGAAGAGGCCTTTGGGCCAGTAGCGATTCTTGAACGTTTTAATGACTTCGACGCGGTGCTGGAAGAAGTTAACGATAGCAAGTTCGGTCTGCAGGCAGGGATATTTACACGGGACTTATACAAGGCGAATAAAGCATGGGATATCCTCGAGGTTGGAGGCGTCATAATCGGCGATGTACCGTCCTGGCGTGTTGACCATATGCCTTATGGCGGAGTGAAAGACAGCGGCCTGGGTCGTGAAGGTATTAAGTATGCAATCGAAGACATGACTGAACAACGTTTACTGGTGATTCGCACGCCATAAATTGGATATATGATGCCCATAGGCAGAGGGTTTCATCCCCCTTGCGAGCCTCGGATGGATCTGCACAGGTTTTGGGCTTCACTTTCGCTTTATCGAACGTCCGGCTTTTTCTTCTAATGGCTTATCTGGCCATCTGTGTTTGGGGTAGCGGCCCTTCATATCCTTAGCGACTTCAAAGTAAGAGCTGTTCCAAAAGTTAGCGAGATCACTGGTGGTCTGGATAGGCCTCCTGGCCGGTGACAGCAATTCAAAACGTAAGGGAACGCGACCTTCAGCCAGGGTCGGAGAGCTTAGCTCGCCAAACACCTCTTGAAGCACAACTGAAACTGTTGGGCCTTGGTCACTGTCGTAGCGAATTGGAACACGTTTCTGACTTGGTGTTTGGTAATGCGTTGGGGCTTCGCTTTCGATGCGCTGCTGATCATTCCAGTCCAGGCAGCTTTTCACTAGCTCAAGAATGTTTACTTTTTTAAGTGCGTTCATACTGCTGACGCTAGATAAATAGGGTAGCAGCCAAGTCTCGATATCGTCGATTAAGCTTTGTTTTGACAAGCTTGGGAAGTTTTCAAGGTGTTGTCCTAGCCAGCTTGCTCGGGCCAGCCAGTCATCGCATTGCTGCGTCCAGTTTAAAACGCTTAAGCCTTGTTTCTTGACCAGCTGAGCCAGGCATTGGGTGAAGGCATCGTTTGGAATATTGCTGATGACTTGGCTATCTATGGTAATCGCGCCAATACGGGTTTGCATAGAGCCCGTTATTTTCTGCGTTTTAGGGTTGATCTCGAAACGTTCTTCTTCGTTGATATGCTCGGACAAGACTTCGAGAGCTGAGGCTTTGTCAATGGCTGCCGCGCTATAAATCCGGCCCTCTTTCTTCTGTGCATCGCAGTCAGCAATGACTAACCAAGGCTCATCAAAGAGTGAATCGTCTTCGTTGAGGTAAGCGCCTTTACCGTTCGCCATCAAATATTTGCCGTCTCCTGCTTGGCGCTGTTTGGCCAGTCGCTCAGGGAAGGCGATGAGTAAGAGTTTGCCAAGGTCTGCAGGGTAGATAGTCGGCTCAATATCTGCTTTCGAAGCGGCTAATTTTGCTAATTGCTTTTGCAGCGACTGAGTGCTTGAGAAGGCTTGCTCGACTCGTGAACGATGGAAGGCGTAGTCTTTAAGGGACTGTGCTTTGTCTCGGCCAAAATCCGACAGCGCGTTGAGACGTCTGGATATGTCGGTATCTCTATTATGGAGAAAGATATCTTGTTCAGAAAGCAGAGCGGCTAAGTTGCAAGCGACACGCTGATCTTCGGGCTTGTCGGTGCTTAACAACATACTTGCAAGGCGCGGGCTAACAGGTAGCTTTGCCGCGAGCTTGCCCAGTCGGGTGACCTGAGCTTGTTGATCCAGCAAACCGAGGTCTTTGAGTACTTGCATCGCGGCATTGTAATGCGCTTCCGGAGGCGCCGTGAGCCAGGGGATGCTCTGGTAGTTGTTATTTCCCCAAAGGCATAATTCTAAGCCGAGCTGAGTTAAGTCACTTATGCAGATTTCTTCGCTTTGAAAGTCACTCAGAGACTGTTGTTTGCTCTCGCTCCATAAGCGAATACAGTGGCCAGCCTGGGTTCTGCCTGCACGGCCCTGACGCTGTTCGGCCGATGCTTTGGATATGTACTTGGTTTCCAGACGACTCATACCGGAGCCAGCGTCATAACGCATTTGACGTTCAAGGCCACTGTCAATGACGCAGCGAATCCCTTCGATGGTCAAGCTGGTTTCGGCGATATTAGTGGCGAAAATAATCTTTCTTCGGCCTTGCTCGTCTTTCTGCAGAGCCTGCTCCTGTTTCTGAAGGCTTAGCCCGCCATAGAGTGGCAGAAGTAGCAGGTCATTGTCGGAATAACGTTCTTGCGCACTGGCTAGGCAGCGCTTAATTTCACCTTGGCCGGGGAGGAAGACCAGAATATCGCCGTGTGCATCATCTTGAAGCGCGCTTCGGATGGCTCTGAGAACTTGCTTATCGAGGTATTCATTAGGACTATTGGCGGCTTGATAGTCAGTAGCTACCGGGAATGTTCGCCCCGGGCATTCTACGATGGGGGCTGCGTTCATATAGTGTGAGAGCATTTGTGTATCGATGGTCGCAGACATGACCAGGAGCATCAAATCATCTCTAAGCGCTTGTTGAACTTCGAGACAAAGCATTAGTGATAAGTCACTATGAATTGAACGTTCGTGAAACTCATCGAAGATCACCAGGCCAATATCAGATAGCTCCGGGTCCTGCTGTAATCGTCGGGTGAGAATACCTTCAGTAACGACTTCGAGAACGGTGTTTTGCGACACATTTCGATCATTCTTGATCTGATAACCTATGCGTTCACCGACTTTCTCCCCAAGCTGTTTCGCGAGGTAGTAAGCAATGGCCTTAACGGCTACACGGCGAGGCTCCAGTAAAAGAATCTTTTTCCCTTGAAGTGCCAAGTCCTTGAGTAAGGCCAAAGGTAAAGCGGTTGATTTTCCCGCACCGGGTTCGGCTTGAAGTA
>NZ_LWFZ01000614.1:0-5254 GCF_001635225.1 Oleiphilus sp. HI0086 | reverse complement strand
ACGTTAACAATACTAACGTTAACACCCGTGTCGTAGGAATCCATAAAGCTTTGCAGACGCGTTCGCGCATTTTCTGCAAGCACAGCACGGCCAGCCGTTAGAATTGGGTTCAAATCTGTACTACCCACTTCATGCCGTAATGCTGATTCAGCAGCATGTTGTAAACTACGCTCTGGATCTTCAACGCGTAAAGCAAATGCTACTGGGTCCGATACCGTATACTGAACGTTTAGTTCAACCTGAACCACGTTCTCATCCTGAGTCAGCATTTCTTGCTTCAACTCGGCATTTCGAACATTAGTTACGTTTACAGGAATGACCTTCTCGACAACAGGAATCACAAAGCGTAAGCCCGGGTCCAAGGTTCGGTTGTACTTACCTAATTGAAGGACAACGCCTCTTTCCTGCTCATCAATGGTATAAAATGACTTAAAGCCTAAAAAGATGACCAGCGCAATCAATGCCAAAATAAATACACCACCAGCACCCTGGCTTGAACCGCCAGAAGAGCCACCAGTTTTTTTCGGGCCTGAACCAAACAAGCCATTCAGCTTATCCATCAGTTGTTTTAAAGCTTCATCGAGATCAGGTGGCCCTTGATTATTGCCGCCTTTATTCCCTCGATTATTAGAACCCCAAGGGTCGTTATCATTACGATTACCACCCGGCTCATTCCAGGCCATAGAAGACTCCGTTACATTTTTTAGATTAGTTTCATGAAAGATTCTTACGAATCAAAGTATTGTGACTTAATTGCCCACAAGTGTGGTTAATGAGGGCAAAGTCTTAGTTTACAAGAGGCACATAGTATTGTGCTTGGAGACGGACAGCAAGCGGTTTTTATGGTGGGCGTTTATCAGACATAAAAATGGGCAAGCTTATGCTTCCCCATTAAGGATTTAGATCTAACTATTAAATAAGAAACCTAGTGAAGGAAAGAGATAAAACGTTCTTCAATCACCCCATCTGCGCGTGTTACAGCGACTTTTAATGTACCGAAGCTAGTAGCAGGGTCATCATCTGCCTCTACTATAATCATGTTAGTAAACGGAATCGGATTACCGTCAGAATCTACTGGACACTGATTAGGAATTACAATATTTTGGCCCGTTACAATCTCACCATCCTCAACACTTACTGCTACAGTAGTGCCATTTGCAGGCATTAGCCCTTTACCATCAGTAATTGTAACTAGAACTCCTGCGGCGCCCGCTGAAGCATCCAGAACCCCACCACCTAAGTTATCAGAAATTACGACATCATCTTCAGACATACAGATCGTAGCTACACGTCTTACATCGACTAGCGACTCACAATGATACGGAGAATTAGGGTCATCAGGATCCGAAGGTTCTTCAGCTGCCTCAGTACAACTTGCCCCCTGATAAAATCCCGGATTAGTCTTAGTGTCGTATACCTGATTATTGTTAAAATCTGAGTAGAACTCATTATCATCACGCACACCATTATAGTTAACATCGATATAAGCTTCGTCCAGTTCGACATCTATGACTTCACCTAAATCATATTGACCATTCAAGTTCGCATCAATAAATGACTCCTCTCCAGTCGTACGTGCCATAATATGCACTAAACCGTTATCGGGACGCGGATTCGAACTTGTCCAATCAACTGAACAAAAGCCACTATCTAATTCACAGGAACCCACTATCTGACCACCGGTTGTCACAAAAGAAACCTGAGTACCATCTCTAGCCTCATTATTAAAGCGGTCACCTGCGCGCACAGTCATTCGAGAAGTTGTTCCAGAAATATCCCAACCACGAGGGTTAAAGGTCTCTACAGATAAAGTAAAGCTGTCTTGGTCAGGAAGTCCACCCAGAACGGCAATTGAATCAGATGTCGTAGTTGTCGTTGCAGTTGAACCATCCTCATACTCAACAGTTACCGTTGCAATGATTGCCACACTAATGTTAACGCCACCAGCAGTAAGCTGTACTGAAGTATTACCCTCTTCATCCGTTACCGAAGAATAAGTCGATAAGCCATTAGGGAAAGTAATCCCCCCCACATTCGTTGACAGAGAATATTCAATTGTTTCACCTGCCATCGGCTCGCCCGTCGCATCGTTCAAACTGAAGGTAACGGTTGTAACCTCTGGGTGAGCACTTGAGCCACTGCCTTTCAACGCGATGGTTGAAGGATCAGCCGATACAAAAGCTAATTCACCTAGTATTTGCTCTGCTACGTTAATATTTGCTGTAGCTGAGGTCCCATCACTTAGTGTAGCGGTAATGACATCAGGCCCTTCACAGGTATTCGCAGTATACGTTGCAACCGCGGTACCTGTCGTTGTATTAACCGAAGATGAAATATCCGACTTGCCTTGCTGCACACAATTTGAAGTAAAGCTAACCGACACGGAACTAGAGGTAAATAGAGTATTACCGTTGGTATCAACAATATTGACCGACACAACCGTGTCGCCACCATAGGTTAGATCAACACCGTCAGTTAGCGTTGTCATTTCACCCGATACAAAAGAATCGCCAGAACTTCTACCCAAACCTAAACTAGAGATATCAATTGTTACGGATGCAGTTGAGGTATTACCTTCATCATCAGTTGTCGTTGCTGTTATCGTATCCGAACCAGTACAAGATGTGGCAGTATAATTTACGGTCGCCACACCTGCAGAACTTAACGCTGATTCACCAATTGTCGCCAATCCTTGTGTCGCACAAGCTGAACTAAAGCTCACTGAGGTTGGCGTTGCTAATAATTCATTATCCCTACCTGCATTAACTACATTGACAGATATCGTCGTACTAGCACCGTAAGAAAGCACCTCACCGTCAGCCAAACCGGTTACCATTGCACCAGCATCAAAACTATTACCTGAACCAGAACCTAACCTCTCGTCCACGTCAGCAGTCGGTGATGTATCCGTCCCGGAATCGGTTTCAGTAGTTTCAGTACCACTTGAATCATCTGGGTTACCATTACCCACACCAAAACCGTCACTTCCGCTACATGCACTTAGCAAAAGCGCCATGCTCAGCGATGAAACCACTGATTTATTAAGAAACATATCTTATCCTCAATTTGGCAATGCCTAAAATATCAATATCTTACGATGAATTCCTAGAAAAGAAGTTCGCTATCCATAAAACATAGCACAGCTTTTTATTTTTAACAGAAGTACTTACATAACTTAGTGTAAGTTTTTTTGAGAAATGTAATTTTCTGACTTGACGCACATTTGGCTGCACGTTTTCAGTCAAATGCGTGACATTTTAGTGCCTTTTATCGGGCTGGATAGCTTGTGATTACAAGTTAGTGATATCTAAATCAGATTCATTAACTTCAGCTTGGCGAAGCAGTCTTTCGTAATCGAGGCGCTGTAAGCGAATCTCTAGAACTAGCCCGCCTTCTTCATCATAGCTTTCATCCTGCACGACCGATGCAGCATAAAACAAGGCTCTTAGTTTTCCACCTTTAGAAGGGTCAAGTTTAATTTTCTGATGAACTATTTCATCACCAAGAATTTCAATAATCGCTTGATTAAGCAGATCTACACCAGCACCCGTATAAGCAGACACCCATACTCGCTGCGGCACACCGTCTTCATCTCTATCTATTCTCGGCTCACGACCGTCTAATAGATCTAGCTTATTATAAACCTTTAAAGTCGGAACCTTATCCGCACCAATCTCCTTAAGAACATGCTCCACCTGCTCAATATTATCCATGCGACCTTCATCATGACAATCAATGACATGCAAAAGAAGCGTAGCGTTGCAGGTTTCTTCAAGCGTTGCCCGGAAGGCATCTACCAATTTATGCGGGAGATGTCTAATAAAACCAACGGTATCAACCAAAATAGCGTTGCCGATATCCGGCAGGTTCAACTTTCTTAAAGTCGGGTCCAAGGTTGCAAACAGCTGGTCGGCAGCATAAACATCCGCTTCAGTGACTCGATTGAATAAAGTAGATTTACCAGCATTGGTATAACCAACCAAGGATACTGTTGGTATTTCTGCACGGGTGCGTGCTCTACGACCTTGGTCACGCTGTTTACGAACTTTCTCCAGACGTGAGGTAATAGTCTTGATACGACCGCGAAGTAAACGTCTATCACTTTCTAACTGAGTCTCACCCGGCCCTCGTAAACCGATACCACCCTTTTGACGCTCCAAGTGGGTCCAGCCGCGAATCAATCTCGTCGACATATATTCTAACTGAGCAAGTTCGACCTGCAGCTTACCTTCGTGAGTTCTCGCCCGCTGAGCAAAGATATCCAAAATGATACCTGTACGGTCGATAATTCTACACTCCAGGGCCGCTTCAAGATTTCGCTGCTGACTTGGTGACAAAGCATGATTAAACAGCACAACATCTGCCTCACCATGCTCTAACTCGAACTGTATTTCTTCCAGCTTACCCTTACCAACAAAGTGCCGGGCATCCGGCTTATCTCTAGAGCCAGTAATGACTGCTAGCGTTTCAACCCCAGCAGAAGACACTAACTCCTTGAATTCATCAGGGTCTTCACGTTCTTTTTCAGAGTTAAAATCAATATGAACCAGTATAGCCAGCTCACCGGAGTCGGGACGGTCAAACACGTTTAATTACTACTCCGGCGGGCAAAAAAGCTAAGCGACGATAAAAGTCTGATAGTGGGGATAGAGTCAAGATAGACTATGACTCTTGTTCTTCAGGTGTTGCAACGCGAACATTACGTGCAGGTACAACCGTTGAAATAGCGTGCTTATACACCATTTGGCTAACAGTGTTTTTAAGTAAAATGACAAACTGGTCAAATGACTCAATCTGGCCTTGTAGCTTAATGCCGTTAACAAGAAATATTGAAACAGGAATTCGCTCTTTACGAAGTGCATTCAAATATGGATCTTGAAGAGAGTGACCCTTAGACATTTTATTATCTCCTAGTATTTTTTTAATAAATCTATTTTATTCCATTTAACGCATTTTTTTCATTTTTTATGTGAGATGCGTCTTAATATTTAGCATTTTCAATTATTTCTCGCGCTTTAGCCAGCACTTTTACATCATTCGTCTCTAATTGGTGCAAATTTGGCCAAGACCTCAACCAAGTTAGCTGCCTTTTAGCGAGTTGTCGAGTTGCAATAACCCCCCTTTCTCGCATTTCATCTTTCGTTAACTTGCCATCTAGGTAATCCCAAACCTGCCTATAGCCAACACAACGCATTGAAGGCATATCTGCTGTCACCTCTCCAGAGTGGTAAAACCCTTCAACCTCTTCGATAAA
>NZ_LWFZ01000613.1:0-7072 GCF_001635225.1 Oleiphilus sp. HI0086 | reverse complement strand
CGAGCATTAATATTGATATCGGGTAATAAACCATAGGCTTGTCATAGATAGGCAATAGTTGTTTAGACACGCCCTTGGTGATCGGGTGAAGCCTTGTTCCGCTGCCCCCCGCTAAAATTATTCCTTTCACAATATGCTCTCCTTAGTCTTGACTTACACCAAGCCGTTCACGTTGATAACTACCGTCTTGAACTCGTCCAGCCCATTCTAAATTACTGAGATACCACTGAACTGTTTTACGAATGCCGGTTTCAAAGGACTCTTCAGGCAGCCAATTAAGCTCATTGGCTATTTTACTCGCGTCAATTGCGTATCTGATATCATGCCCAGGACGGTCTTCGACATAACGGATTAAACCTTCAAACCCATCATTATTTCCTGATCGCTTAGAGTGAGGATTCTCCGGCGCTAGCTCCTCAAGCAAAGTACAAATTGTTTTGACCACATCGATATTTTGTTTTTCGTTATGACCACCAATATTATATGTTTCTCCCACTAACCCAGTTGTTGCGACTAAGTATATCGCTCGCGCATGATCTTCAACATACAACCAATCTCTAACCTGGGTCCCTTGGCCATAAATGGGCAAAGGGTTCCCTTCTAGAGCATTTAGAATGACAAGAGGTATTAACTTCTCGGGAAAGTGATAGGGGCCATAATTATTCGAACAGTTTGTAACTAGTGTTGGCAAGCCGTAAGTTCTATTCCAAGCTCTCACTAAATGATCTGAGCTTGCTTTACTAGCCGAATAAGGAGAACTTGGAGAATACGATGTTTCTTCAGTAAATAAGTCTTCCGGGCCATCAAGATCGCCATAGACTTCATCAGTAGAAATATGATGAAAACGAAAATTGTTACGCTTAGACTCTTCAAGCCCCGACCAATACTCTTTGGACTCGGCTAGCAACGCATAAGTGCCAACGATGTTAGTTTCGATGAAAGCTGCCGGGCCATCAATAGAACGGTCAACATGGCTTTCTGCTGCCAAATGAATAACTAAGTCTGGCTTGTACTGATTAAAAACCCGTTTAATCTCAGCTGCATCGCAAATATCTACTTTTTCAAAAAAGTAGCGTTCACTGCTACTTACAGCGGTCAACGACTCAAGGTTGCCTGCATAAGTAAGCTTATCAACGTTAACAACCTTATCATCTGAACAATTAATAATATATCGAACCAGAGCTGAACCAATAAAACCAGCTCCACCAGTTACTAAAATCGTTTTCTCCATTTTATAATCCTAAACAACCAAGCCTATCCAAATCGCTGAGAGGATAACAGTAACAATCTAAGAAACCAAACCTTGATTCACTAGAAAGCACTGGAGCTGTGACCGAAAAACTAAAAAACCACATGCACACACAGCATGCGTATCAAGGAAGCTTACCAAAACAGCGACGAATCCCTTCATTAAAAGGTATTGGCGGCTTCCACCCTATCACTTGTTTGGTATATGAAATCTCCACTTGGAGGTTACTACAGAGCCGATCTGCCATTTTTCCTTTACCCAATATTGATGCAATTAACTTCAATAAAGGAACTGGTAAAGGGATTAACCATGGCTTTTGTCCAGACGCTATTGTTAGCTCTGTTAAGATCTGCGTCGTTGAAACATCATAGCCATCACTCACTAAAAAGACCTGATTGCCAGCCTTAGGGTGGTCAAGACAAGTAATAATAAAATGTACTAAGTTATCAATTCCGATCAAGCTTCTTTTGTTATGAATAGCTCCAAGGGGCAAGGGCAAATTTCTTTCCGCTATTTTTTGCATCTGAGCAAAGTTGGCCTTCGCGCCCTTCCCATACACCAAAGGAGAACGAATTATAACCACCTCCATATTTGTTTGTTTGGCTATTTCTAACAAACCAAATTCTGCTTCCATTTTAGACGATGCAAAAGGTGACGAAGGGTTCGCGATATCACTAGCACCAAAAGCAAGCCCTTTTTGAGTACTATCACCGTTGACGAGGACGGTACTCAAGAATATAAATCGGCGAACACCGGCTTCGGCTGCTTGCCTTGCTAAATTCAAAGTACCAAGGGAGTTTACATTTCGGTACTCGCCATAGTTTTGCTCTTCCTGCTCACCTTGTAAATGAACACGCGCCGCACAATGAACCACTGTATTTACAGACAACAAAAAGTCGCCATAATCAGTACTCGCGTTAATATCTAGCTGCCTATGCGTACACCCACTAATCTCCAGATTACTACGCTGAATACTCTTAACAACTTTATCCCCTAAAGCTTGCGCCAAAGCCTTACCTACAAACCCAGAAGCGCCGGTAACTAATACTGAATCAGAATTTTTCACAAAAGTATGCATAGCTGCGATTTTTTAGTCGGTTAACGTAGAAAGGATTTTTTCGTTGACTTGCTTAACATCGTATTTTTCTTCGGCTAGCTGGCGGCTTTTAAGTCCCATACTTTTGACTGTATCTTGGTGATCGAAAAAACTTTTCATGCATAGGTAAAGTGATTCACTATCTTTCACCTTCGCTAAATAGCCATTTTCTCCATTTATTACCGTCTCTCTACAGCCTGGAGCATCAGTTGTAACAATTGGCATCGACATACTCATCGCCTCTAGTACAGATCGAGGCGTACCTTCACGATATGAGGGCAACACCAACACTTGATGTTGCTCTAGATAAGGGCGCACATCTGAGACTGCACCTAAATAATCTACAACGCCTTTTTCACACAAGTTATCCAATTCAGACTGCGATAAGCTTTCAGGGTTATCATCTATCTGGCCCGCAATCGAACTCCTTATAGCTGGATTAATTTCTTTAAGCTTTTCAGCTGCTGCAATATACTCAAAAATCCCCTTATCTCTCAACAAGCGCCCAACAAAGATAAACGAGCAATTCGAAGGGATATCAGAGTGTCTCTTGAATGATTCCGTATTAATGCCTGAGCCATTGAGAATAACCGTATCGTCTTTGTTTAGCAGACCTTTATTAACAAACACTTCTCTATCATCAGGATTTTGAAAGAATACTCGTTTATTAAAACGTAGCGCAGTTCGATATAAACTTGATACAACGAAACTTAACAGCCGCCCTTTAACACTAGACGAAGTCATAGCGTAACCGATACCTGTTATATTTGAGCAAATAACACTAACTCCGGCCATACGAGCAGCAATCGAAGAGTATATTGCGGGTTTGATCGTATAATTCAGAACGTAATCTGGCTCCTCTGCTTTGAAAAGCGAATATAAACGCCGCAGGTACCCGATGTCTTTGATAGGGTTAGTTCCATTTCTCATCATATCTACAGGTGTAAAGTCCACACCCAAATCAGAAAATTCACCCTCTAGGTCACGCCCAGACATCAAACTACAGCTAGGCGGGCATGCTACCAATACCTTCGAACCACGGTTCACAAGTGTCTCGATAAGCTCCCGCCTAAAATTTAATATGGTAAACGCAGCGTTCGCTACAATTACCACCTTTTTTCCCTTCATTAAGCTAGCCTTACAATCCCATTGGGCCAAAATCTACATGAGGGTAGTATTTGGTATAACTCCTCACTCTTTCTTTTAGATGCTCGGGCAAACTATCACCACGACCAACAACACCTTTGTTTTGGCGTGTGTTCTTTTTCTTTTTCTTCTGTTTATCTAACACACCCTGAACCTTTGAAGCACTCTCACCTTCGCCACAGTACTTCAGTACCCCTGCAACAGTGTTAACAGTTTCGTTACGCAATTCATTGTAAGTAATTATTTTCAATCGACCTTCTGAATGAAGACTTGACGACATCCAACTGCAGTAGAAGTTGAAATACCAAGGTATGACGAGATCAACTAAATATTCGTATCGAGTCAGCTCATCCATTAACGCCCAACTCTTCTCATTCATGAACCCACTCGGAAAAGTCGGTCCTTCCATTTCAATGTGATCGTAAAAACTTAATATCGTGTCGAAAATATCTCTGACCTGGAAAATAACCTTAGTGTCAAGCGCATCGATAATCTCGTGAGTATATGCACTATATCGGCAGTGTTGATGCGGTGTTAATACGTTTCCTGAAGCACCTTTGCTTAACAAACAACTTAAATCAATTTCTTGCTCTCGGTTACCGAAACTTGGGACCATTTTTATTTCATCCCACTTCAACGTATCTTTTAGAATACGTGTTAACCAAGTAGAACCAGACTTTGGAGCACAAACCAACCAAATGTGTTTATCAATATTTTCACTCAGTGTTTTTAGCATGTACTTGTTAGAGTGAAACTTCTTGTATTCCTTGTTTGTAAAAAACATATTTTTAAACCTTGTTTCAATTGCGATAATCAGCAAAGCTTCGCAACAACGGATTGCTTAATTTTCGAAACTTTTTCAATTACAAAACTCTTTTCTCTCTGATTTAACAAAAAGAAAGCTCCAGCTACCAAAACTGGCCCTAGTATATAGTTAACCTCACTGCCATAAACCACAAAATTATCAAGAGCAATAAGTAAAACAGGGCTAATAAAGGCATATATCATAATCGAAAGATTACTAGTGGACAGCCGTAAGTCCATTTTATTTCGACAGTATATTATGTAGATAAAGAAGAAAATGACGGGACTCACAATATGTTTCAGCATCCAACCATAAAGCCCCCAGTAATCGACACAAACGTAAGTCACCAATATATCCAGAGTTAAAAAGAAAAACCGAAAAAAGCCATGCTGTTTAATTCGACCTGTTGAAGACATTGAACTAGATAGCACACTAAACCATACGTGAAATAATACACCGAGAAAATGATAAGGAAGGTATTTTTCGACCTCCAAGAAATCGGAAGAATAAAAGATAACAATAATAAGGTCGCGGTATGGTATTGCTAAGAGAAGCAGTGGCATCATTGCAAAGCCTGCTAAACGTAGACCATCATTTAAGAGACTAGAAATCTCTGCATTACTTTTTGATTGGCATAGGCTGGTATATAAATACGTAGTAAGGGCGGGGACTAAAAAGCCTGTAAATAAAGTCGACCACATGACAACCGGACTATATAAGCCAATCGCCTCAATCCCCATATTTGACACAACAATTGCACGGCAAATAAACTCACTAGCAATCACATACAAGCCAATAGTCAAACCAAACCCAGAAAACTGAAGAAGCTCACTTATGAGTTCTTTATTATATGAGGCTCTAATAATTGCTTTGAAATTGATTCGATATTTTTTAAGGTAAAGCTTCTGAGCGTAATAATAATTAAAGAATAACGCTACTAAGTGGCAGATGAACACCGACGCAATAGCTCCTTCCAAACCATAGTAATAGATCAACGGAACCGTATGTAAGATATTTACTAGCGTTGACCAAATTCTAGCCTTGGCTATTTCGATCATTCCATTGAATGCTCTCAGTATTCCGTATGGAATACTGTTTATAACCAACAATGGTAGCGAGACAATACCGACAAGAAATGCATCTGTATGCTCTGGACTACCAAAAACATACACGGTTACATCACTCATAAATAACAAGATTACGAAAACAACTAGCGACATAAAAACGAAGACTAAACTGATATACGCCTTCAGTGATGAAAGCACAATATCACGTCCCTCTGTATCGAGTTCGTCACTGCTAGTTTGTTGCTCAGCTATCTGTTTTACCAACGCTTCACCAGTACTCAGCAAGGTAAACGTAGAAAGTTTCTGAGACAGAAAATTTAGCTGATTAAATACACCTACACCAGCAATACCCAAAAAAATAGCAGAGACTTTTATCTTTACTAAGCCAATGACAAACTCGACAAGCCTCGCGGCTCCCAATACAGAAGTATTCTTTACTAGTGATCTGAAGTTATTCGACATTCAATTGGCGGCTTTAATTACTAGTTGGAAATTGTGAATTTATATTTCCAACAACACTCTTAAGTTTAGGGTTAACTAATATTTGTTCGCCCATTACTCTAGCGCCTTCTGTTGAAACATGATCTCTATTTGTCATCAATATGCTGAACTGATTTGCAACACTACAGGGTCTTTCCAAGCTTGGAGAAAGGTCTTTGCACCAAAGCTCTGAAGTCTTAACGATTTCAATATTAGACGGAATGCTAGAGTGCTTTAGCAAAGAAAAAAACTTCTCTTCTCTCGAAAAACTAGGGGAGATATTAGTTGTTCCATGAAGTTTGAACTCTCGAATTTGTAAATAAAAATCAGGCATCGGGCTAAAAATGAATACTGGAACATCCCAGGCTCCCCAATACTCAAAGATTGCTTCTAGATAAGGGAGAGTTAGTTCACTCTCTATAAACCTATTTGAAACAAACACACCTGATAGCTGATTTGACTTAGCTAACTCTTCTGCCTTACTGAACAGTTTTGAACAATAACGCCTATCCTGGCTAACGTAATCTGGGGCAATAACGCATGCAGCACCACCTAACTGAGTCACTTCAAGTCCATTTTTTCTTAGTGCTAGTGCTTTATCAGCACTGTGACTGTCTCCAAATACCAGTATATTGGAGACATCATCGCTTTTAGAACTAGAATGACACTGCCAATTATCTATAAAGGAATCGATATCGGTGTACTTCCCAAGCCTATTAAAGTGACACTCACCAGCTCTTATCGCTTTCTGCCGGTCTTCTCCAGCAAGTTTCAACAATTCTGAATTAACAACGACTGGATACTCAACCCTATTATCGTAGAATCCGTTGCTTATATTCCCGTAGCTCCCTAATGCACCGAGAAAGATTAGTGAGGCAGAAGATACCCATAAGACTCGATTTTGATTGAAACGCGTACCACGACGAAATGGTTTTTCAACATAACGCCATGAAAAGTAGGCCATTATGAATGATAAACAGCATAACAGAGATAGAACAAGAGTGGTTAAACTATCTATCAAGTAATACCTAGCAAACGCTAAGACGGGTTGATGCCAGAGATAAGCAGAATACGAAATTAGACCAATGCTAACTGCGGGTTTAAAGCTTAGTAACTTGAATGTAAGTGTTTCAGCCCTAGTAAATAAAATTATAAGTGCAGTGCCTATAGTCGGCAGCAGCGTATAATAACTAGGTGTTGGAGTACTTTCATCAAAGAATAAAATAGCC
>NZ_LWFZ01000612.1:0-14361 GCF_001635225.1 Oleiphilus sp. HI0086 | reverse complement strand
TCAGGTTGAACTAAACGTTCAGTATACGGTATCGGACCCAGTAGCATTTGCTTTACGCGTTGAAGATCCAGAGCGTAGTTTACAACATGCTGCTGAATCAGCATTACGGCATGAAGTGGGTAGTACAGATTTGAACCCAATTCTAACGGCTGGCCGTGCTGTGCTTGCAGAAAATGCGCGAACGCGTCTGCAAAGCTTTATGGATTCCTACGACACGGGTGTTAACGTTAGTATTGTTAACGTTAAAGAAGCGCGTGCACCTGCTGCTGTTCAGTCAGCCTTTGATGATGTTCAAAAGGCTAATCTGGATAAAGAGCGTTATGTAAACGAAGCAGAGGCTTATGCCAACACCGTTGTTCCCGAAGCGCGTGGTAAGTCTCAGCGAATGTTAGAAGAAGCGAACGCATATAAAGAGCAGGTTATCTCTCAGGCACAAGGTGAGGCTGATCGTTTTAAGAAGTTACTTGTTGAATATAAAAAAGCGCCAGAAGTTACCAGAGACCGTTTATATCTTGACGCAATCTCATCGGTATACAGCAATAGCAGTAAAGTCTTGGTGGATGTAGAAGGCGGCAACAATATGATGTATTTGCCTTTGGATAAGCTAATGTCTAACCGCTCTGTTAGTCTATCAAATGATGATAGCGTAGATCAGTCTGTGTCAGATATTGCAGACCAAGTTATTGAGGAGCTTCGTTCAAGAAACAACCGTACATCCAGGGAGAGCAGATAAATGTCTAAGTCTTCATTATTATCTTTGATTTCATTACTGGTTGTTGTCGTTGTTCTATCTGCATCGATTTATGTAGTAGATGAGCGAGAAGTGGGTATCAAGCTTCAGTTTGGTGAAATCGTTGAAACAAACATTCAGCCAGGTGTGCACTTCAAGATGCCTTTCTTTCAGAATGTTCGTTTGTTTGATGCGCGTCTTCTAACCTTAGATGCACAGCCAGCACGTTTTCTTACCGTGGGTAAGAAATTTGTAATCGTTGACTCTTTCATTAAGTGGAAGATTGTCGATGTTAAAGCTTATTACAAGGCAACAGCGGGTAATCGTTGGCAAGCCACGACCTTGTTGGCGAACTCAACCAACAAAGGCTTACGAGACGAATTTGCATCTCGCAGCTTAACTGAGGTGGTATCGGGTGAGCGTGATCAGTTGATGAGTATCATTACCAAGAAGCTAAATGAGCAAACGGTTAGTGAGTTTGGTATTCAAGTGGTCGACGTGCGTGTGAAAGGAATTGACCTGCCTGAAGATTTGAGTAAAAACGTATACCGTCGTATGGCGACTGAGCGTGAGCGGGAAGCAAGAGAAACTCGTTCGCAGGGTAAGGAGCTAGCAGAAGGTATTAAGGCAAACGCCGATCGTCAAAAGATTGTACTGGAAGCTGATGCTTATCGTAAGTCGGAAGAAATACGTGGTGAAGGTGATGCCATTGCTGCAAACACCTATGCTGAAGCCTTCAATAAGGACCCAGAGTTCTATTCTTTTACGCGTAGTTTGAAAGCTTATACAGATACATTCTCTGGTAAAGATGATGTCTTGCTGCTTAAACCAGATAGCGACTTCTTTAAGTATATGAAGAAGCCTGACGCGAAGTAATCTAAGTTAATTTCGCTCTATCAAAACGCGAATAGATAAGTTCTATTCGCGTTTTTTTATGCTTTTTGCAAACATTGGTTTTTTTGTGCGCAATAAAACTGTAAAATCGCGTGCTTTTGGGTCTTCTAGAATTTGAAGGCCAATTTCAGCCCTTATTTTGCTGAAATAATGTTGTTTGATAAGACTGTCCATAAGAGAGAATTTGCATGAGTGTGTCTGAACGCTGGTTACTGCCAGATGGGGTTGATGAACTGCTGCCACCAGAAGCGTGGAAAGTAGAGCAGATGCGCCGGTCGATGCTCGATATTTATGCTTCCTATGGTTACGAGCTGGTATCACCGCCGCTTATAGAGTATTTAGAGTCATTGTTGACGGGGACTGGAAACGAGTTAGATTTACAGACGTTTAAGGTGACCGATCAGCTCACAGGCCGTTTGATGGGGGTACGCTCTGATATAACGCCTCAGGTAGCAAGAATTGACTCGCATATGCTTAAAACTAACGGTATTAGCCGACTATGCTATGCAGACACCGTGCTACATACTAGACCTGCACACATGCTTACTAACCGCTGTCCGATGCAAATTGGCTGTGAATTATTCGGTGAGAAAAGCCAGGCGGCAGACCTTGAAGTAATTTCTTTGATGCTAGATACGCTAAATGCCGCTCAGGTAGGTCGTATACATATTGATCTGGCGCATGTCGGAATTTACCGAGGGCTGTTAGAATCTGCAAGCTTTGATGAAAGTACTGAAATTAAAGTGTTTGATGCACTTAGTCGAAAATCTATACCTGAATTGGACGCTTTAGCTCAAGCAGATGATGCAAATAAAGAGATAATTTTACTTATTAGAGATATTGCCAACCTAAGTGGTGGTGTTGAGTCTCTAGAAAAAATTCGTCAAAGTGTTGAGCGTTTAAAGCTAAGCGCTAACGAAGGTATTGTTTCCGCTATTGCTGAGCTGCAGAGAATTATTGATCAAATTCAGCTTCGTTTTGATGGTGTTGAAATCGGGATCGATTTTTGTGAGTTACGTGGATACAGCTATCATACTGGTATTTTGTTTTCAGCGTTCAGCTTGGGTTATGGATATGCCTTAGCGAAAGGTGGCCGCTACGATGATATCGGTAAAGGTTTTGATCATGGTCGGGACGAACGTTCGCGTCCTGCTACCGGCTTTAGCGCAGATCTAAAAGCTATTTTGAAAGTCTCTAGCTTGGCTGCAGAAACGCCTGAAAAGGAAAGAGTCTTTGCACCTCTGTCTGATGATAAAAAATTGCATAGTGAGGTAGCAGCGCTACGTAAGTCCTATCAGGTAGTTCAAGCGTTAAATGCTGCAGATACTGCGAAAGGGTATTCTTGTAGCAAACAGCTGGTATTAAAAGATCAACAATGGGCTCTTGAGCCTGTTGGCTAGTGTTATTTCGGGCGGCTAAGATAGCGGTCCATTCAGTTTAAAGGCTTGTCAGTATCTTGTTTAGCTGGCAATTAGCAATAAAAGCATTGTGCTTTTTCTATGAGAAGAGAAGTTATGGGTAAGAATGTTGTCATTTTGGGCACCCAATGGGGTGACGAAGGCAAAGGTAAAATCGTTGACTTATTAACAGATCAGGTTGCGACGGTAGCGCGATTCCAGGGTGGCCATAATGCCGGTCATACACTGGTAATTGACGGGGAAAAGACAGTATTACATTTGATTCCTTCCGGAATTCTACGTGATAACGTTACTTGTCTGATTGGTAATGGCGTCGTGCTTGCTCCTGATGCTCTTATCAAGGAAATGACTGAACTTGAAGAAAAAGGTGTGCCGGTTAAGGAGCGCTTAAAGCTGAGTTTGGCTTGCCCATTAATTTTGCCTTATCACGTTGCGCTTGATCAAGCGCGAGAGATAGCGAAAGGTGCTGATAAGATCGGTACGACTGGTCGCGGAATCGGCCCAGCGTATGAAGATAAAGTTTCTCGTCGAGGTCTAAGGTTAGGTGACTTGGTTGATGCAGAAAACTTTGCTAAAAAGCTTAAAGAAATTATGGAATACCACAACTTTGTATTGGAAAACTTCTACAAAGTTGAGCCTGTAGATTATCAAAAGACGCTTGATGATGTGCTTGAGATGGCGAAGGTTCTTTTACCGATGGCGGTTGATGTCACGGACGAGCTTCACGCATACCGTAAAGCGGGTGAGAATATCTTGTTTGAGGGTGCCCAGGGCTCCTTGCTAGATATTGACCACGGTACCTACCCATTTGTAACATCTTCAAATACGACCGCAGGTGGCACGGCGACCGGTAGTGGTTTCGGTCCTATGTACCTTGATTACGTACTGGGTATTACTAAAGCTTATACAACTCGAGTTGGTTCTGGTCCATTCCCAACAGAGTTGTTTAATGATCAAGGTCGTCATCTTGCCGAGAAAGGCCATGAGTTTGGTGCAACCACTGGTCGTCCACGTCGTTGTGGTTGGTTTGACGCGGTTGGTTTACGTCATGCTATTCAGATCAATTCGGTGTCTGGTATTTGTTTGACCAAACTTGATGTACTAGATGGTCTTGAAGAGATTCAGGTTTGTGTAGGTTATAAGACTAAAGCGGGTGAAGAATTAACACGCCCACCGCTTGATGGTCGAGGTTATGAAGATCTGGAACCTGTATTTGAGTCGCTACCTGGTTGGTCAGAAAGCACTTTAGGTGTGCAGAAACTAGAAGACCTTCCTGAAAATGCTCGAAGCTATATCAAGTACATTGAAGAGAAGATTGAAGCGCCTGTTGATATTATTTCAACCGGCCCTGATCGTGTTGAGACGATTGTGCTGAGACATCCTTTCGACTGATTTAGCTAATCAATACTTAAAAAGCCTGATTGCTTTATGCTTTCAGGCTTTTTTTATGAGCGAGTGTTTTGAGTTGAGAGTGACTACAAGCTATTTTTTATTTGCAATGAAAGTCGCACGCAAAGGGGCAGGGTAGCCTTCAAGCGTTTTGCTCTGGTCTGTTGGGTCTAGGAAGTCCTTTAAGGATTGGAACTTCATCCAGTCCGTGCTTCGCTGCTCTTCAGTTGAGGTGATGTTGCTCTCTACACAGCGAATATTAGTGAAACCGGCTCGCCTTAGCCATAAGCTCAGGGTTTCTTTAGTTGGTAGATACCAGACGTTTCGCATCATGGCGTAACGATCCTCTGGCATTAGACTATAGCCTAGCTCACCTTCACAAATGAGCGTTTCCAGCACCAGTTCGCCGCCCTGGCGCAAGGTCCCCTTGAGCTCCAATAGGTGATCGATAGGTGAGCGGCGATGGTAAAGCACGCCCATTGAGAAAGTTGTGTCAAAGGCCTCTAGCTGTGGTGTCACATCTTCCATTCGTACTGGGAGCAAATGGATGGGTGCTTGAGGGCCACAATATTTCTTTAGAGTCTCGAACTGTAGTAAGAATAAAAAGTTCGGGTCGATCCCAATAACATTTTGTGCGCCTTCGCCCAACATACGCCAGCAGTGATAACCAGAACCGCAGCCTACATCGAGTATAATCCGGTTTTTTAAGGGGGTGATGTGGTCTTTGATACGTTCCCATTTCCAGTCTGATCGCCACTCCGTATCGATATGAACGCCGAATAAGTCATAGGGTCCTTTTCGCCAGGGTATTAAACCTCTAAGTGCTTGTTCAAGCTGTTTAAACGTATCACTATTTAGGCCTTCCTTGCTGTCGGCACCAACACGTGAAGCATCTAGATTGACGATGTCGGAGTTTAAAACTGGCAGAGAATGATAGGCCTCCAACCAACGCTTTAAGTCACCATGAGGCTTTTCTTGAAGCTTATGTTTGAGTAGGGGGATTAAAGTCTCCAACCAGGGTTCGAGCTTGTTGCTGCGCATGAAAGCAAATAAGTCGTCATAGAGAGGGTAGAAATCCATCGTTATACCTAAGCTGCTTTAATCGCTATCAGCGACATAAAGTTGAAACATTGATACCAAAGGTGGGAGTGAGTAAACCCGGCCTCTTTCAAACGCGCTTGATGGGCTTCTAGGGTGTCTGGCATTAGTACCTTTTCAAGGGCGCTTCGCTTTTGGCTCACTTCCAGTTCACTATAGCCGTTTGCGCGTTTAAACAACCAGTGCAGTTCTTCTAGCTCGCTTTGCTCATTTTGATTGTCAAAACAGATCTTTTCGGAAAGAATTAGTACGCCACCCGGCTCCATTGCAGCATAGATATCTTTGAGGAGTTTTAAGCGCAATGCAGGGTCAACAAACTGCAGGGTGAAATTTAACGTCACGACTGAGCAAGGTTGAAACGCCAGCTCTGTGATATCCTTACACACAAGTTCAACGGGAGTTTCTTCGTTATCTATTTTGATATAGTGGTTGCAGCGATCAAGCATCGACTCTGAGTTATCGACGGCGATGAGTTGGCAACTTTTGTCTCTTAAGCCATGGCGCATAGCAAGTGTTGATGCACCTAGGGAACAACCCAGGTCATAACATGCTGAATCGTTCTGAGCGTAGCGCTCAGTGATGAGACCGATCATCGGAATTATCGTGGTGTAACCGGGAACCGAGCGACGGATCATGTCAGGGAAAACTCGGGCAACTGCTTCGTCAAACTTGAAGTCGCCTACGCTATCAAGCGCTTGAGAAAAAATAGTGTCAGGTTTTTGTTCAGTCATTACTTGCTTACCAGTTCTCCACAGCGTACACCGCGATTTTTATAATCGACTAACAAACCCTGCATGCCATCATTTTTATCTGACTGGATAAATAAATAGCCTTGATGACAAACGGCTGTTTGGTTTGAAGGTTTGTGAGAAAGTCGGTATTCGCCTTGATCAAGTTTTTCTATAAAAATAGCTTTATATTCAGCGACAGGGTAGTCATCTTTTTGTTTGTTATGCTGAATGAGCCCATTTTGTTCCAAAGTGAAAAAGGTTACGAAAACTGTTATGAAAATGGCGATGACAAGTGTCGACTTTTTTACCTTGTCTTGCTCTTCTATTTCTTGATCGTTTGGTGCTTGTTCGTTCATTGTTTGTTCCAGTAATAATCTTAGCGGCCTAGTTTATGCGATGCGTGACTGAAGACAAGTCTTAGTAAGCTTGGAGCTTCAGTGGTGGTTCATCCAAAATTGATAGCTGCTCTCTCAGCTCAAGTATATGTGATGACCAATAGCGCTCGGTATTGAACCAAGGAAAGTGCATTGGAAATGCAGGGTCGGTCCAGCGACGTGATAACCAGGCAGCATAATGCATCATACGCAAAGTACGTAGGGTCTCGATAAGTTTGAGCTGGCGCGTATCAAACTCGCAGAACTCTTCATAGCCTTCAACCAGCTCGATCATTTGCTGGGTTTGTTGATGCCGGTCTCCTGAAAGCATCAACCATAGATCCTGAATTGCAGGGCCATTCAGGCAATCATCAAAATCGACAAAGTGTGCTTGGTCTTCACGCCAAAGAATATTGCCAATGTGGCAGTCGCCGTGAAGTTTAATCGGGTTGAATGGGCAGCTCTTCCATATATGTTGCATCTTATCAATCAGGTCTTGGCTTAAGGTTTCGTATGCCGGTCGAAGCGATCTGGATAGAAAGTCGTTGTCTAGCAAGAACTGTCTGCTCTTGATCGCCCAGTTTTCGATGCAAAAGTTTTGACGGTGCTTAAAGGTTTCTGCGTTACTGACCTGGTGTATTCGGCCGATGTTACAACCGATTCGGTAGAGTGTGTCGGGTATTTCAATCTCGGGTGCATATCCGCCTTGGCGCTTAAATAATGCAAAACGGAAATCTTGGTAATCGTGAAGTGTGCTGCCATTTATTAGCATCGGTGGGACGACAGATATGTCGTTTTCTAGCAAGCTTCTGGTAAATTCATGCTCTTCAAGAATGGCTTCAGTCGTCCAGCGTTGGGGGCGATAAAACTTAGCGATAATAGGCGTGCCATCTTCAATTCCTACCTGATAGACCCTGTTCTCATATGAGTTAAGGCTAAGGATGCGAGAGTCGCTAAATAGCCCGATTGACTCGACTGCGTCGAGTACGAAGTCGGGTGTAAGTTGTGCGTAAGGATGTTCGTTATCAGGTGAACTCAAGGTGTCTTGTCTCTTAGAGAATCGTCTAGGTTAAATACCGCTATTGTAGCATGGGAGGCGGCTTAGTGGCGGACTTAGTGTTGATATGCTTTCATGTGCTCTTTCAGTGCTTCCTGAGCTCGATAAAGGCGCATCTTAGTAGCACTTAGTTTTAGGTCACAGACTTCGGCCACTTCTTCGATGCGTAATTCTGCTGTGTAACGTAGGGTTAGAATTTCTCGTTCTTTAGGTGCTAATAATTGCATTGCGCTATCGAGGTCGCGTTTTGTGGTGTTGATGGTGCTTGTTCTTTCTTGGCTTGGATCATCTGTTAACATTGCTTGCAGTTCTCGGGTGCGTTTACGCTTGTCTGCAGCACTCAAGCAGGTATTCGTGGCAATTCTAGCGATCCAGGTTTTAAAACTGGAGCGACCCTCGAATTTGACTAGCGAGTGGAAAACTTTAAGCATGACTTCCTGCGATACATCATCAGCATCATCACGATTTCCGAGCATCTTCAGGCAAATATGAAAGACCAGCTTTTCGTATTTTCGAATAAGCTTTTCGTATGCACAGGTACGATAGGGCAGCTCTTCCTGTCCTTGGGTGACCCACTCATTGTCAGGGTCATTATTGGCAGGAAGAGCTACATGGTTGTGCTTGGTTTCTACGCTATTAAGCGTCATGCTAGTAATTGGTAAGCAGAGTTATTGCGATAGAATCTCCACTTGAGAATCAATTAGTTTACTGTTGGGGATTGTGATTTTGCGGCCGTCTTCAGTTTCTATAATCAGCGCAGTAGAGCAGATCTCAATTACTTCACCAGAAACGTTATCAACCTTAATTTTGTTACCCGGAACATATAGTTCACGAGCATAAACGCCTGCAACGACATTTCCGGCAACATGTTTTGTGCCTAAACCTAGTGCAAGTGCAACTGCTCCTGCAGCAGAGAGCAAAAAGATAATAACAACCTGGTTTAGCAAATCGGTTTCAATCTCTAGTTGGTTGATCGCCAGTGACACTACAATGATAACAATTAGCGCATAAATAATTCCGCCAATTGTACGTTCATAACCTAGGTTAATGCTGGCAAGTGAGGCCTCAATGGCAGTTCGCACAAGTCCTGCAATGAATAAACCGATCAAGGTTAGAATAAGAGCGCTAATCACTTTTGGTATATACAGCACGAAGTGATCAATGGTGGCGGAGACTCTATCCAGGCCTAAAGCATCTGAAGCAGAGATGATAAATGTGAGAAATACAAGCCAGTAAATTATCTTAGATAGCAGTATTGACGGCCCTGAGCTCATGCCTGCTTTCTTCAGTGCAACATCAATGCCCGCTGTTTCGGCTAAGCGGTCAAGGCCGATTTTTGAAAATAGCTTTGCTATGGTTCCGGCTAGAAATTTAGCGACAAAGTATCCACCTATCAGTAGGCCTAGTGCGGTGAGTAGGCTAGGTAAGAATTCAGCGATCTTAGCCCATAGTATCATCGGATCGGCTAGGGTTTCTTTCATTGCTTCGAGCATTACTAACTCCTGATAGGTCGCTTAGGTCTGTTGGTCAGACTGATTGTTCTTGGGAGCAAGTTGGTCACTATTTTTAAGTGCCAAGTTTGCGAACATCGGGGCAAACAACTCAGCCATGGTTACCCATATTTTGACCAGCGCAAAGCTCATCGTGTCGTGTTGACTTGTTTGGGTGCGTGTCTTCTGGAGTACCGATTTTATGTTGTCAGATTTTGGTTTTTCATCGGATTTGAACAGTGCGTCAAGATCGTCGAGGTCATCCATAGTGTTGGTCTCAATTTGAATTGATGAAATTACAGAAATTATGACATAAGTCGATAAAAGAAAGTCACAAAATAAAATTAAAAAATAAATTGTGACTTTTGGCTTTGTTAGGAGTCTATTTTGATGGAATTAAAACTAAAAGGTATTAGGAGATAAATAATGGAACAGCAACTACAGGATATTTGGAAGCAGGTAGAAGAGCCCGTCATGCTTTATGGAGGGCAGGTAGTATTAGCGATACTGTCTTTAATTATTGGCTGGTGGATTGTTAACAGGATTTCGTCGCTGGTAAATAGTAGTCTGCATAAGAATATGCCAGATGAAACGTTGGCAAAATTCTTCTCAAGCGGTGTCGAAATAGTTTTAAAAGTATTGCTCGTAATTAGTGTTGCCTCAATGGTCGGAATTGAAACGACATCGTTTGTAGCTGTGCTTGGTGCTGCGAGTTTGGCAGTGGGCCTTGCCTTACAAGGGAGTCTTTCTAACTTTGCGGGTGGTGTCATGATTCTAATATTCCGCCCAATACAGGTGGGTGAATACATTAGTGCACAAGGCCATGAAGGAACCGTCAAGGATATCGGTATATTTGTAACAACCTTACTGACCTTGGATGAGCGTATTATAATCGTGCCAAACGGGCCCTTGGCCAATGGTTCCATTACTAATTATTCCCGTAACGAAACACGCGCTGTTGAGATCGCGATCGGTATTAGTTACTCTGACAATATAAGAGAAGCAAAAGAAGCAATGGAATTAGTGTTGCGAACCGATCAGCGGGTGCTTGATAATAAAAATAATTTGGTAGGCGTATCGAATTTAGGTGACAGTTCGGTTGATTTTCTGGTTCGTGCTTTTGTTCGCTCGGAAGACTACTGGAGCTTTTACTTTGACGCGAGACCGTTACTTAAGCAAGCTGTTGAAGAAGCTGGTGCAACAATACCTTTCCCTCAGCGCGATATTCATTTGCTCAAAGAAAGTGCCTAAATATAGTTACATATACGAATTAATAGTTTTAGATAAATGAGAGTTCTGGAGAACTGATTATGAAGAAGAATTTACTACTTGCGGGTGTCCTTGCTGCTGGNGTATCAACTGCAACTGTCGCTGACGAATATCCAAATTTTGAGGCATTTTTAGGGGGGGCTTTTTACCACCATGATGACGACCGCTCATTTGATGACGCATTTAGCCTGGAAGGTGGTATTGAACTTCCTGTAAACGAAGTGATGTCTCTTGAAGCATGGTTATCTGCTTATGAGGTTGAAGGGAAATATAGTGGTGCTGAGCTTGATGCAGAGCGCATCAATCCCGGTCTGTTGTTCCATTTGAAGCGTGGTGATGTGCGTCCATTTATTTCTGCTGGTTTCAGTCATTTAGAATATGAAACAGAGGGTGGCGATGACCACAGTGAGTCATTGATCAATTTAGGTGTGGGTGTTAAAAAGTACTATGACTCAAACTTGATTCTTCGAGCTGAAGTGCTTGCGATGAATAGCCTGGATAACGAAGTGCTGGATGTTGGTGCTCGCTTAGCTGTTGGTTATGCATTTGGTCGTGATGTCGCGCCAGCAATGATGGTGGAAGCACCTGTCATCACTCCTGTTAAGCAAGTGGTTCAGAAGCAAGAGCCTGCTCCCGTTAAAGAGGAAGTTAAGCCAGCGCCAGTTCAAAAGGTAGTGATCAAAGATTCTGACAAAGATGGCGTAGCGGACAACATCGATAAGTGCGCGGGTACTAATGCTGCGTTTAAGGTCGATGCGTCGGGATGTCCCGTCATGCTGACAGAAACTGTTTCTATCCAGATGGATGTCAAGTTCCCGTCAAATAGCTCTATACTTTCTAAGGATAACTACCCGGAAATCGAGAAAGTTGCCGAGTTTATGCAGCAGTTTGAGAAAACTGTTGTGACCGTAGAAGGGCACTCTGATGATCGCGGTAATGATGCATACAACAAAGCTTTATCGCAGCGTCGTGCAGATTCTGTAAGTAAGGTTTTGACTGATAAGTTTGGTTTGCCTGCTGCTCGTGTTAAGTCTGTAGGTTTTGGTGAGGAGCAGCCTATTGCTGATAATGCTACATCTGAAGGTAGAGCGGCTAACCGTCGTGTTGTAGCGGTAGTTGAATCAAGTATTAAGAAGGCTGCGACTAAATAAGCGCTTAATCAATATCGGCCTCATGGTTTGAAGGCCGATCTCTATCTTAAACCGCTCTGCACCGAAAAGTGCAGGGCGGTTTTTTGTGAGTGAGGGATAGTTTTAATTCTTCAGAAGGCGTTTTGAGTTAATATTTTTAGATCGAAGCGCTAACTGCCTAGCAAATGCGACAAAAGCGCATGGAATTGTATGAGATTCCTTGGTAAGTTTGCGCCTTAAAAGTAACGGGAATTGCATTAACAGTTAATCAGCGTCACCGAAGTTTGTACGAACGTATCAAGTTCTTTCCAATTATAATCTACGTGAGTTGTGGTGCGCGATTTAAGGATAGCCGAAACATGAACTTTAAAATCATACTTGCCTTATTGGCTTGCTTTTTAGCTCACCCCGTGAGTGCAGAATTTATTCGAGATGGTGAATTATATCTTGGTGCAGCAGGGTATTTGTTCGACTCAGATCGCAATCTTGAGGAAGGGCTTAGCTTTGAAGCTGGGTTTGAGCGACCATTAAGTAGTGACTTATCCTGGGACCTGTGGTTTTCCATGTATAACGCTGATGGCAAAAGGGGAGGTCCTGATAGCCGGACTAAACGTTTGTCTCCAGGCGTGCTCTATCACCTGAATGAGGGTAACACCCGAGCTTTCTTATCGGCGGGCATGGGCCATCAGAAGTTTGACTTGAAAAGTAGCAGCAAAGTAAAAGAAACTGCAATTCACTTGGGCTTAGGAGTAAAGGCCTATCAGGATACCAACTATATTTTTCGTGGTGAACTGTTAGCTTTGCATGGTGCCGATCATGAGCAAACAGACTTAGGTGTCAGAATGACTTTGGGTTATTCATTTGGTCGAGAGTTTATTCGAGAGGCTCCAGAGCCTGAACCAGAGCCAATTCCGGAACCAGAGCCGGAACCGGAGCCAGAGCCCGAACCAGAACCCGAACCAATACCGGAGCCTGAGCCTGAGCCTGAGCCAGAACCAACTGATGAAGATTTAGATGGTGTATTCGATGATACTGATTTGTGCCCTGGTACAAACCCATCATTCCGTGTAGATGAAACGGGTTGTGCCGTCATGTTGACCAAGCAGGTTGCAATTACCATGGATATTAAGTTTGCAGCGAAAAGTGATGAGTTAACGCTAGAATACTACCCGGAAGTTAAGAAGATCGCAGACTTTATGAAAGAAGTCGTATCAACGACTTTGACGGTGGAGGGACACACGGATTACCAAGGCAGTCGTCGGTACAATCTGAAGCTATCTCAACGTAGAGCTGAGTCTGTTAGGCGAGTATTGGTTGACGAGTTCGGCATCGCTGAAGAGCGAGTTGCCGCAAAAGGCTTCGGTGAGGAGCAGCCGATTGCAGACAACGAGACTGAAGATGGGCGCGCTAAAAATAGGCGAGTGGTCGCAGTGCTTGAGGCTCAGGTGACCAAAGAAGCATTGCGTTAAGTCAGCTCTAGTCTTTAGAGCAATAGTATGAGGGTCTACATGGGTCGAAGTTTCGGTCTTGTAGGCCTTTTTTGTTTAATGTAGGGTCATAGCTGCTCGCTAAAGGAGTTAAGAGAAGAATTGTGAGGCGCAAATAGCGATGGAACAGTTTAATGTGGATTGCCTGGTGATCGGAGCTGGAGTTGTTGGTTTAGCAATAGCGAGGCGAATAGCTCTTGAGGGTCGGGAAGTTTTGCTCGTCGATAAAGAATCCAGCATTGGCACGCAGACTTCTTCACGCAATAGTGAAGTGATCCATGCAGGAATATATTACCCAAAAGGTTCCTTAAAAGCTCAGCTATGCGTGGCTGGGAAAGAAATGTTATATGACTATTGTGCTAAGCATCACCTTCCTTTCAAAGCTTGTGGAAAATTGATTGTTGCGACAAGTGATGATCAGATAGCTCGTCTTCAGGAAATTAAAAACCAAGCTCAACTTAATGGTGTAGACGATCTTCGCTTCATCGGTTCTGTAGAACTTAATAAGCTAGAGCAAGCGATAGTGGGTAAAGCAGCCTTATTGTCGCCTTCGACAGGCGTTTTGGATAGTCATGCCTATATGCTTCAATTGCAGGCTGATCTTGAGGCAAACGGTGGTCAGTGCGTGTTTAACTCAGAGCTCCAGATAACCGGGCAGGATGAGGGTGGAGTTGAGCTTACTCTCAATGGCGGGGAGGCTCTGATAAGAACGAAGTGCTGCATCAACTCTGCAGGTCTAAATGCTCAGCCTCTTGTTAATGATTCTCCAGCCATTTCTATTGCCGAGTTACCGAAAGCTTTCTTTGCCAAAGGAAGTTACTTTGCTTATAGCGGCGCAGCTCCTTTTGATCATTTAGTCTATCCGGTTCCTGAGCCGGGAGGTCTGGGTGTTCATCTTACGCTTGATATGCAGGGAGCTGCTAAATTTGGCCCGGATGTTGAGTGGCTGGACGTGACTGATGTTGAGCACATTGACTATAAGGTGGACCCGAAAAAACGGGAGCAGTTTTACGCAGAGGTGAGTAAATATTGGCCTGAAGTAGAGCTCGATAAAATGCATGCTGATTACTCCGGTGTCCGGCCTAAAATTGTCCCTCCCGGAAACATGGCAGCTGACTTTTCCATACAAGGGCCTGCTGATCATGGTGTAGCAGGCTTAGTAAACTTACTTGGAATTGAGTCGCCAGGTTTAACATCTTCTTTGGCTATTGCAGAGTATATTTACTCTATTCTGAAGAAAGAAAAACTATAACATTACTCTTTATGGCTATTTGCCTAGCTGGCTTTTGGTGTT
>NZ_LWFZ01000611.1:0-9679 GCF_001635225.1 Oleiphilus sp. HI0086 | reverse complement strand
ATCGCTGCGGTTGTACGTAAACTTGAAGAGCATGACGCAATGGATCACACGATCATTGTTGCGGCAGGTGCAGCTGATCCAGCAGCAATGTTGTTCTTAGCGCCATACGGCGGTACAACAATGGGTGAATACTTCCGTGACCGCGGTGAAGACGCATTGATCGTATTTGATGATTTGACCAAGCAAGCTTGGGCATACCGTCAGATTTCATTGCTACTACGTCGTCCACCAGGTCGTGAAGCATATCCAGGTGACGTATTCTACTTGCACTCACGTCTACTAGAGCGTGCATCACGTGTAAACGCTGATTACGTTGAGCAGTTCACCAATGGTGAAGTTAAGGGCCAAACTGGTTCATTGACAGCTCTACCGATCATCGAAACACAAGGTGGTGACGTATCTGCATTCGTACCAACTAACGTAATTTCGATTACAGATGGTCAGATCTTCCTTGAGACCAACCTATTTAACTCTGGTATTCGTCCTGCAATGAACGCAGGTATTTCGGTATCACGAGTTGGTGGTGCAGCTCAGACTAAGATCATCAAGAAGTTAGGTGGTAGCGTACGTTTGGCTTTGGCTCAGTATCGTGAATTGGCAGCATTTGCTCAGTTCGCATCAGACCTTGATGATGCAACACGTAAGCAGCTAGAGCACGGTCAGCGTGTGACAGAGCTTATGAAGCAAAAGCAGTACAGCCCACAAAGCGTTGCTGAAATGGGTATCGTTCTTTATGCCGCTAATGAAGGCTTCTTGGATGATGTGCCAGTAAACAAAGTTGTTGATTTTGAAGATGCAATGTTGTCTTACATGAGTGCTGAACATTCAGCATTACTCGATAAGATTAACGAAAAAGGCGATTACAACAATGATATCGCTGACGGCATTAAATCAGCTCTTGAGCAATTTAAGTCGACGCAAACTTGGTAAGCCGATTGTTGAGTACTGGAGATCTATGAATACTGCAGTACTCGACTGTCATTTATACCTCAAAGTGAACAAGACTTTAAAGGCGATATAAAATGGCCGTTGGTAAAGAGATACGAAATCAGATTTCGAGCGTAAAAAGCACGCAGAAAATTACAAGCGCAATGGAAATGGTTGCCGCGAGTAAGATGCGTAAAGCTCAAGATCGTATGAGTTTGGGTAAGCCCTACTCAGAAAAAATTCGTTCGATTGTCAGTCACTTGGCAAATGCGAACACAGAATATAAGCACTTATATTTGCAAGAGCGCGAAGTTAAGCGTGTTGGCTATATCATCGTTTCTACAGACCGAGGTTTGTGTGGCGGTTTGAACGTCAACTTGTTCAAGAAAGTTGCTAAAGATATGAAAAACTACGCGGATAACGCAGTAGAAGTCGATCTTTGCGCGGTTGGACAAAAAGCAATTAGCTTCTTTAAAAGCTACGGCGGTAATGTCGTTGCTGCATTAAGTCACCTTGGTGACGCACCTGCAGCACATGAGCTGATCGGTTCTGTAAAGGTGATGTTGGATGCTTACGAAGAAGGCAAGATCGACCGCCTTTACGTGGTATACAACGAGTTTGTAAACACCATGACGCAGAGCCCTGAAGTAGTACAATTGTTACCGTTAGAAGCTGCTGAAGAAAGTGAAATGCAGCATCATTGGGATTATATTTACGAGCCTGAAGCGAAAGACTTACTAGATGGCTTGTTAACGCGTTACGTTGAATCGCAAGTTTATCAAGCGGTTGTTGAAAATGTAGCATGTGAGCAGGCAGCTCGAATGATCGCAATGAAATCTGCAACAGACAACGCGGGCGACATTATCAAGGAATTGCAGTTGGTTTATAACAAAGCGCGTCAAGCAGCGATTACTCAGGAAATTTCTGAGATCGTTAGTGGTGCAGCTGCGGTATAAGTAGTTCCTGGCAAATTTTGTGTATTTAAAGATTAAAAGTTAACGAGGATCCGGACATGAGTAGCGGAAATATCGTACAAATTATTGGAGCTGTAATCGACGTTGAATTCGCGCGCGAATCAGTTCCAAATGTATATGATGCGTTGCAGGTTGATGGTGTTGATACAACACTTGAAGTACAGCAGCAACTAGGTGATGGTATCGTACGTACTATCGCAATGGGTAGTACTGAAGGTCTAAAGCGTGGGCTGAATGTAGATAACACTGGCGCACCAATTTCTGTACCTGTTGGTCCAGAAACTTTGGGTCGTATCATGGACGTTCTAGGACGCCCAATCGACGAGCGTGGTGACATCGGTGAGCAAGAGCGTATGCCTATTCACCGTAAAGCACCTACTTACGCAGAGCAAGCAGCATCGGCTGAATTGCTAGAAACCGGTATCAAAGTAATCGACTTGGTTTGTCCATTCGCTAAGGGTGGTAAAGTTGGTCTATTCGGTGGTGCGGGCGTTGGTAAAACTGTAAACATGATGGAATTGATCAACAACATCGCACTGAAGCACTCTGGTCTTTCAGTATTCGCAGGTGTTGGTGAGCGTACTCGTGAGGGTAACGATTTCTATCACGAAATGCAGGAAGCTGGCGTTGTAAACCTAGAGACTCCAACAGACTCTAAGGTAGCGATGGTATACGGTCAGATGAACGAGCCACCAGGAAACAGGCTACGTGTTGCCTTGACTGGTTTGACAATGGCTGAGAAGTTCCGTGACGAGGGTAAAGACGTACTATTGTTCGTTGATAATATCTACCGTTACACACTGGCAGGTACTGAAGTATCAGCACTGCTAGGTCGTATGCCTTCAGCGGTAGGTTATCAGCCTACACTAGCTGAGGAAATGGGTGTTCTTCAGGAGCGTATTACATCTACTAAGACTGGTTCGATCACATCGATCCAGGCAGTATATGTACCTGCGGATGACTTGACTGACCCATCTCCAGCAACAACCTTCTCTCACTTGGATGCAACAGTTGTATTGAGTCGTGACATCGCTTCTAAGGGTATTTACCCAGCGATCGATCCACTAGACTCTACTTCTCGTCAGCTAGATCCTTTGGTGATTGGTGCTGAGCACTATGAAATTGCACGTGGTGTACAGACAGTACTTCAGCGTTATGCTGAATTGAAAGACATCATTGCGATTCTTGGTATGGACGAATTGTCTGAAGAAGATAAGCAGACAGTTGCACGTGCTCGTAAGATCGAACGTTTCTTGTCACAGCCTTTCCACGTTGCCGAAGTATTTACGGGTGCACCGGGTAAGTATGTATCTTTGAAAGACACTATCCGTGGCTTCCAAGGTATCTTGGGCGGTGAGTACGATGATCTTCCTGAGCAGGCGTTTTACATGGTTGGCTCTATCGACGAAGCAGTCGAAAAAGCGAAAAACATGTAATCATCCTTTAGTAGAAGCACTTTAAGATATTTAAAGTGCTTCCCTGATGAAGGTAGAAATTATGGGTATTAGCGTGCATTGCGATATCGTAAGTGCTGAAGAGCAAATTTATTCGGGTCTTGTTGAGCTAGTTGTTGCTGCTGGCGAAATGGGTGACTTGGGTATTGCTCCAGGCCATGCTCCACTAATGACGAAGTTGAATCCTGGTCCTGTTCGCGTTATCAAACAAGGCGGCGAAGAGGAAGTTTTCTACGTATCCGGCGGATACATGGAAGTTCAACCAAGCTTAGTAACTGTGCTAGCAGATAGTGCAGAGCGAGCTCACGACGTTGATGAAGCAGCAGCTCTGGAAGCTAAGAAAGAAGCAGAAAGAGAGCTGGCGAATCAGAGCGGCGATTTTGATTACTCTCGAGCAGCATCTCAACTAGCTGAAGCATCAGCGCGACTACGCGTGATTCAGCGAATGAGAAATAAGCATTAATGAGCAGTAATTCGTAAAATAAAGAAAAAAGGCAGCTATTTAGCTGCCTTTTTTCTTTTATGTCATATGGAGTGTCTATAATCAAACGATTGTAGTAGAAAAAGTTTAGGAAAAACGATTATGAGTTTACATGTGGTTATCCTTGCAGCTGGGCAAGGTTCTCGAATGAAGTCTAAATTACCAAAAGTTTTGCACCCTGTAGCGGGAAAGCCAATGCTACAGCATGTGTTGGATACAGCGAATAAGTTAGATGCTGAAGGTATACATATTGTTATCGGTCACGGTGCTGATCAGGTAAAAGACACAATTAAAGAAGATGTAAACTGGTGCTTACAAGCTGAGCAGCTAGGTACGGGCCATGCGGTAGCACAAGCAATCGACCACATTCCAGAAGACGCGCAAGTACTAATACTATACGGAGACGTGCCCTTAACCAGTCAGGCAACATTGTCTCAATTAACGGCTTTAGTTAATGAGAAGCAGCTTGGCTTATTGACAGTCGACCTTGAAAACCCAACGGGCTATGGTCGAATCGTTCGGAACGCAGATGGCGATATTGAAGCCATCGTAGAACAAAAAGATGCTTCAGAAGAAGAATTAATGATTCCGGAAGTTAATACCGGAATACTTGCTCTACAGGCTTCAGTGTTGCATAAGTTTATTCCGACACTTGGTAACAGCAATGCACAAGGCGAGTACTACTTAACTGATATTATCGAGATCGCCGTAGCAAATGGCTTGCGAGTTGAAAGCCATCAGCCAAGTTTTGAGCAGGAAGTTCAAGGCGTGAATAATCGCCTGCAACTATGTGAATTAGAGTGCTGGCACCAAAGCATGATATCGGAACAGCTAATGCTTCAAGGTGTCACCATCTATGATCCAAATCGTTTAGACGTGCGCGGTGAATTAGAATGCGGCCAAGATGTCACTATCGATCTTAATTGTATTTTCGAAGGGCATGTCGTACTTGGTGAGGATGTCAGCATTGCACCAAACTGCATTATCAAAAATTCAACAATCGGTGCTGGTACCACGATACATGCTAATTCAATTATCGAAGATAGCTTTGTGGCAAGCGCCTGTAATGTGGGCCCGTTTGCAAGACTGAGACCCGGAACGAGTTTAAAAACTAAAGCGAAAGTCGGTAACTTTGTTGAGACCAAGAAGACGACCGTTGGTGAAGGTAGTAAGATTAACCATCTTAGCTATGTTGGTGACGCAACCTTAGGCAAAAATGTTAACGTGGGTGCAGGTACAATTACCTGTAACTATGATGGCGTTAACAAGTTTCAAACAGAAATTGCAGATGATGTGTTTGTTGGCTCCAATACATCATTAGTTGCGCCGGTGAAAGTTGGTAAGCGTGCGACTATTGGCGCGGGGTCTACTGTCAATAAAGATATAGAAGAAGAACAACTAGCTGTAGCCAGGTCAAAGCAAAGAAATATCGATGGTTGGGACAGACCCAGCAAAAAGTAAGTTAAAGATTTCGACTAGTAAAGTAATCGAATAAGATTTGGAAAACAGGAACAAAAGGTATGTGCGGAATAGTTGGAGCTGTGGCTCAAAGGGATGTAGCTGAAATTCTTCTCGAAGGTTTGAAGCGTTTAGAATATAGAGGATATGATTCAGCAGGGTTGGCTTTATTGTCTGAAGCAGGCGAATTTAATCGCTTGAGACGTATAGGCAAAGTTCAAGAATTGGCAGACGCACTAAAGGCAAACCCTTGCAAAGGTGGAACCGGTATTGCACACACACGTTGGGCAACTCATGGTGAACCTAGCGAACGTAATGCCCACCCTCATGTATCAGGTTCCGAAATTGTAGTTGTTCACAACGGGATCATTGAAAACCATCATACTCTGCGTGAGAAGCTAAGTGCCGTGGGTTATGAATTTGCTTCGGATACAGATACCGAGGTGATTGCTCATCTAGTTCATCATGAACTAAAAACACATGACTCACTATTATCAGCATTCAGATCAACTGTGAAGAAATTAGAAGGTGCTTACGGAACGGTTGTTATGGATACCAGTGATCCAGACCAGCTAATTGCAGCGCGTTCTGGTAGCCCATTAGTGATAGGATATGGCATAGGAGAAAACTTCCTGGCATCAGATCAATTAGCATTATTACCAGTAACGAACCGTTTCTCCTTCCTAGAAGAAGGCGATATCGCCGTACTGACACGCCAAGACGTGACCATCTATGATGCTGTAGGTAGTGAAGTATCAAGAGATATCAATGAGTCTGATGTCTCGCATGATGCTGGCGACAAAGGGCCATATAAGCACTACATGCTAAAAGAAATCTATGAACAGCCGATTGCTATTAAGAACACCTTAGAGGGTAGAATTGCAAACGGCCAGGTTCTTGACACGGCCTTTGGTGAAAATACAGCAGAGATTCTAAAAGGCATTGATCACGTTCAAATTATTGCCTGTGGTACGAGCTACCACGCCGGCATGGTCGCACGTTATTGGTTTGAAGAAATTGCTGGTGTGTCGTGTAATATCGAAATTGCATCTGAATTTAGATATAGAAAGTCGGTTGTTCCGGCTAATGCACTATTGGTTACAATCTCGCAGTCAGGTGAAACAGCCGATACTCTGGCAGCACTAAGACTGGCCAAAGAAATCGGATATAAAGCTAGTTTGACCATTTGTAACGTGCCTGGTTCTTCACTAGTTCGTGAGTCAGACTTAAACTATATGATGAATGCGGGCGCTGAGATCGGCGTAGCATCCACCAAGGCATTTACCGTTCAATTAGTTGGCTTACTGCAGCTTGTCGTCGCTATTGGAAAGAACAAAAATATGCCAGCCGAAACGGAAGCTTCGATCGTTGAGGCCTTACAGGCACTTCCTTCAATCATCGAACAAAGCTTGGATATGGATAAGCAAATAGCCGAATTGGCGGAAGACTTTGCTGACAAGCACCACAGTTTATTCCTGGGTCGTGGTGATCAATACCCGGTTGCGATGGAAGGTGCACTGAAGCTTAAAGAGATTTCGTATATTCACGCTGAAGCTTATGCCGCAGGCGAATTAAAGCATGGCCCATTGGCTCTTATCGATGCAGACATGCCAGTCATTGTTGTTGCACCGAACAATGAGCTTCTAGAAAAACTGCATTCTAACGTTGAAGAAGTACGTGCAAGAGGTGGTTTGATGTATGTTTTTGCTGATCGAAACGCACACTTCAAAAGTGATGACACCATGAAAGTACTAGACGTACCACATTGTGAAAAGATCGTCGCGCCGATTTTATATACTGTGCCTTTGCAGTTGCTTAGTTATCATGTTGCGTTGATTAAAGGTACCGATGTGGATCAGCCACGTAATTTAGCAAAATCAGTAACAGTTGAGTGATGAGCTAGCCGTATTTACAGCCGCTATTCATAGGGAAAAGTAGTTAACGATGGAATAAAGTTGTTAACAACTTTCCTTTTGAATGAAATAAACGCGCGATCTTTCCATATTTCTAATTCTCATTAGAAATTTAATCTTCGATTAGCCTAAGGACGGGAAATCGTGTTTGTACTATGCGCGGAATAGGTACGCCCAGTAGGCTGGGAATAAATAGGCTGCTGAAATTCAGCTGTGGGTATTTGAAACTGATTTAGTTGCAAGTCTTCACCTGCTTTAAGCAATTCATCTTCCTTAAGTGCATCACCAGCCTTCTGTTTATCACTGTCTTCTTTTTCTTGAAGGTAAATAGGTTTAGCATTTTGACCGCTTGAGGTATCGGCTTTTAGTGCGCCGGCAATCGCAGCATTAGAGAGCTCTTCACCACCAATTTCTTGAAGTGGAAAATCCTCAAGCGTTGATTTTTGCCTGGTTGAGAAAAAGTATTCAAGATCCTCGTCTTCATCCCAATCCTCATCTGGTGATTCAGAGAGGCTGATTGAAGGTATAAGGAAACATAAAAGCATAAAATGAAAATATTTTTTAGGCATGGCTCTCTCCTTGATCTAAGCAGATATATTATCGTTTTTACAAAAGCTGTCTAGGTACTAGTGATCATTATCAAGGTAATCGATATTGACGACTACATAGCTGACCACGCCATCAGGTGTATTGAGTTCAACTTCGTCATCTATTTGCTTTTTAAGTAACAAGCGCCCCAGTGGTGAGTCGATGCTCAAATAACCAATTGAAAGGTCAAATTCATCTGGGCCGACTAAGCGAAAACGAGACTCTTCTCCTTCGTCATTTTCGAGGGTGACCCAGGCACCGAAAAATACCCTTGTTAAATCGTCAGGCTTACGGTCAACCACTACCATGTCATCAAGGCGCTTTCTAAGGAAGCGAACACGACTATCTATTTCCCTAAGCTGCTTTTTTCCATAAATATACTCGGCATTTTCAGAACGGTCACCTTGTGCAGCAGCTTCAGAAACTGCTTGGGTGACTTGAGGACGCTTTGTTTTCCATAAATAATTTAGCTCATCCTTTAGCTTCTTTTCGCCTTCAGGTGTAATGTATTTTGATCCAGGCTTTTGCGGTGGTCTGTAACGTCCCATTTAGTATTCACATCTTTTGTCGTATAAAACTAGGTTGAAGTACCTAAACTATCTAAGTACCCTTAGCGCCAAGAACTAGAAGAGTAGGTGTAGTAAGGTCCTGCTTTTCAGAAGGTATATTTAATAAAAGCATATTGGAGAAGACAATGAAAGCACAGAAAAAATTGAATGAACTTGCTGAAAGTGCTTTATCACAAATTGATGCATTAGGTTATAACCTAGATGCTATGGGTGTTGAAAACCAGATTAACCGTCATAATTTGATTGCTTTTTTGATGTTTGGACAAAAGCGTTTGGAAGGTGAAATGGATAGCCTTAACGCAAAAGTAGATGTTAGCAAAGCAAAAGTTGAAAGCATTGTAGATAACACTGAGAAGCTTTTTATTAGTGCTAAGAACCTGGCTGTATTTCCGGCTAAATATACGATTGATCGTGTTAGAGCGCAGTTCTAATTAAGTTCTTTATCTTTACTGCCTGATAGAAGCTTAGTACTTCGTGGGAAAACCAGCTCCACTTTTAGGCCTGGGTCATTATCATTTAAGATAACTTTACTGTGGTGGATATCCATCACAGCGAGTACCAGGCTTAAACCTAAACCATTACCTGGCAAAGACCTGCTCTTGGCAACGCGATAAAAGCGTTGGAATACTTTCTCCCTTTCCTCTTCTGGAATTCCAATTCCTGAGTCAGCAACTGATAGATATATATCTTTCTGAGTGCTGTGGAGTGATACATCTATACAGCCACTCTCCGGCGTGTATTTTATTGCGTTATCGATCAGGTTACACAAGGTCTGAAACAGAAGGTCTCGATCACCGTTCAGGTTAACGTTTTCTTCTATCGAAATCGCAAGTTTCTGGTTCTTATCTTCGGCAAGTGCTTCATATAGCTCGGCAGCATCTTGTACCAGTTCACTTAGATTGAAAGGTTGGAAATTTGAAGACTTACTACCCACCTCAAGGCGAGCAATACGTAATAGGGCATTGAAGGTAGCGAGTAGTTGGTCAGCTTCCGCGACTGCATTGGCGACCTGTTGTCTGTCTTGGTCGCGCTCTACACTGATCAGTGTATTTTCTAACTGGTTTCTTAGACGAGTCAGAGGGGTTCGCAGGTCGTGAGCAATATTGTCTGAAATATGACGAATGCCTTCCATTAATTGAACGATTCGGTCGAGCATTTCATTTAGATTACGTGCGAGTTGGTCAAAATCGTCATTGGTGCCACGGTCCGGGATACGAATAGAAAGATTCCCTTGCATAATCCGCTGGCTGGTTTGGTTAATTAGCTCAACCCTTTTTGCTGTACTACGGCTCATCATAATGCCGCCAAGCATCGC
>NZ_LWFZ01000610.1:0-10774 GCF_001635225.1 Oleiphilus sp. HI0086 | reverse complement strand
TTAATTGCATATTTATGCAAAAAAAAGCTGATTTCTAATTGACAGCTTCTAAGAAATCATTAAGATACGCATCTCAATTGAGTTGGGTGGTTAGCTCAGCTGGGAGAGCATCGCCCTTACAAGGCGAGGGTCACAGGTTCGATCCCTGTACCACCCACCAAATCTTTTTTAGATTTGAAATTGAAATGTAAAGTTTGTTGCGGACCGGTAGTTCAGCTGGTTAGAATACCGGCCTGTCACGCCGGGGGTCGCGGGTTCGAATCCCGTCCGGTCCGCCATTTACACTTCAACTCGATTGCTACCTTGAAAGAGGTGGTTTCTAACAAAGGAGCATCTTAGGTGCTGCGTGACAATGTTAGAATTAGGTCTACCCAAATGGGTGGTTAGCTCAGCTGGGAGAGCATCGCCCTTACAAGGCGAGGGTCACAGGTTCGATCCCTGTACCACCCACCACTACTAGCACTGTTCTTGTGTGAAGGTAGTGAATGTAAGATTTAAAGTATGCGGACCGGTAGTTCAGCTGGTTAGAATACCGGCCTGTCACGCCGGGGGTCGCGGGTTCGAATCCCGTCCGGTCCGCCATTTAAATTTACAGTCCTTAACTCTTACTCATTTCTCAATAAGAAAACCTCAAATTATATACTTCTTGAGATGTCTGACTTATTTCTGTCATATTTCTTCTATACGCTTGCTTTTGAAACAATCAAAAGGAGATAGAAATGAACGAATATGAAGAAGAAGTATTGGATTCCGGATGGCTGGAATATGACGATGAAGAGTTTGAGGACGATGCTGTTGAGATGTAACAGCATTGCCTTCTATATTCCCCTCCAGCTAATTATCCCCGCTTTTATTAATACCACCCACGATAAAACTGCTTGAACTAGACGAATCTACGTCAATCGCTATTCATACCTTAATACCTTCAGTTCATATAGTTTTTTATATCTGTGAAATAGGTCCGGGCAGCGTTACATATCCTTTCTTTTTTAAACGTGTGCTTCCTTGGTTATCAACTAAACTGATTTGTAGTTTTAGATTTATTGGGTGCGCAATTTCTATGCGCATCTTAACGAGGTAGTTATGGGGTTTAGAAAGTCAGATTCATATGAGGCTGTCTTCTTTGTTGAAAATCAGCAAGTAACGAAACATTTGATGTTCTCGGAGTTCGAGGCAATGTTAGACGGCTTGGGTGCTTTACCAGATTACGCTGATCAAGAAGCTAAAGCAGTTTATGCGGTGATTGGCAAGGATGGTACGATCCAGGCGCTGGTATTCTTCATTTTATATTTCGACGAAGATGGCAAGGCTGACGCAAGTTGGAATGTACCAATTGAACGCTTGGCTGAAGTGAGTGGTAGTGGGCCTGATTTAGGTGGCGGGCCAATACGTTTGGCTTGCCGGGGGCAGTGTTCAATTAATTGGCATTTGAACGACCTATGGGATCCTGATATGACGCCCGGGTCGAATGACTTCTTGCGACTCAAGAAAGCGGTCGAGTTGAATAAACTACGCTTTCAATTTGAGAAAGCCGAGCCGGATATCCCAGTTCTTTCACCGAGTGATCCGGTGTTGGATGACTTGGGCTTGGAAACAGAGGTTGAAAAGCGAACCAAGTTGGCTCGTTTGCTTAAGGAGCAGAGGCTAAGAATTCGTACTCTGGAGTCTAGTCGTGAGCAAAATGTTGATTTTGGAGATCGTGAACAGAAAATTATTCTGCATGCTTATAAGAATGAAATTCAAGAGCTTAAGCAAACGAATGAACAGCTTAAGCTGATAAACGAAAAACTAAAGCTCAAGCTAGGTAAGCGAAATGATCAGTTCTTAAAGCTTCAGGATCAGGTCAGTGATCAGTCAGATCTAGTTTCGAAACTGGAGACTCGCTTAAAAGGTGCGTCTGCGGGTGACAAGGAGCGCTTGGAGCGTCAGAAAATGGAGGCTGAAATGGTTCTCCTGAAGGAGCAGTTAGATCGCAAAGATTTAGATCTTGCTTATCGAGAGGAACGTGAGGAGCAGCTGCGATCTGAGCTTGAGGAATTGAGTGAGTCTCGTGGCGCTAGCAGCACCAATGAAGGTATGTTTGACCGCCTGAAAGCGTTGGATGTGGTCTACGTTGCCTACCACCCGGGTGCTGGGCATATCACCATGACGGCGAGTGAAATTCGTGATTATGTTGATAACCCAAACGCTTTCGTAGCGGCAAAATGTTATGTCACGGAGGAGCAGTACCTAGCTTGGTTAGAACACTTTGATCAGCCAATTTGCCAGCATGCCGAAGGCGTAGGTCAAGTTTGCGGAAAGAGTGTAAGCAAGGTTAGCGCACCGGGTGATTTTCAGGAAGGAGTGAGTGACATGTGTGAGAGTCATAAAGGTTATGCTGGCTAATAATAAAACTACTGCTGAGTTGGGTGTGCAATTTGATGTACTACCCGAAGTTCACTCCTTTCCTCTGGAGATTGCGAAAGATCAGCTAGTGACCCTGGACTGTCTGCGTCTCGATAAAGTACATCCTTTTATATCGGGGAACAAATGGTACAAGCTAAAGCATCATTTACTAGCGGCTGTCGCGGCGGGCAAATCACAAATTGTAAGTTTTGGTGGTGCCCACTCAAATCATTTGCATGCCTTGGCTTATGCCGCAAATCAATTGAATCTGGACTCTGTCGGTATTGTTCGAGGTGAACCACACGGCGATTTGACACCTACTCTGCAGGATTGCGAAAAGTGGGGGATGAAGATTCAATGGCTTGATCGTGAAACGTATCGTCACACTGCTTCTAACACTACACCTGATATGTATAAAGAGGCAATGCCCGAAGCCTGGGTTGTTCCTGAAGGTGGTGCAGGTAGACAAGGCACGCTAGGAATCGAAAGTTTATTTAATACCTTGCATCATGCGGGGCAACTTAACTATGACTTGATAGCTTGTGCTGTGGGCTCAGGCGCAACCTTGGCAGGGATTGCTCAGGCAAATATTGGTCGAGCCCAGTGTGTTGGATTTTCTGCACTAAAAAATGCTCACGACCTGGAGCATCGCGTAGAGCGGCAGTTATCAGGTGCCAGTAGGGTTAACCCTTGGAGAATATGTCATCACTATCATTTCGGTGGCTTTGCCAAAATCAATAGTCGTCTGACGGAATTTATTTCTGATGTTTATGATGAGCATGGTTTGGTTCTAGACCCTGTTTATACAGGAAAGATGATGTATGGGCTGGCGGAGTATATTCATCAAGGAAGAATCCAGGCGGGAGCGCGAGTATTAGCTGTTCATACTGGCGGGCTACAGGGCTGGCGTGGATTTGGTGAATCCTATCAGCGTTTCCTGTCTTCATAGACAATCTCATGTTCAAATCTCTGAATTGTCGTGAGAACGGTATTCAGGCTGTAAGTCTGGAGTCTGTTAATTTATTATGTGCTTAGTGTCGGCCGGTGTAGTATTGGCTAATGTAGAGTGCTTCTTGAAGCGATCGTCCTCTCTCATATATATCACGCTATTACATAGTATAAGGGTTAGTTAAGGTATGGATCATTTTCGTAATATCGGTTTGATTGGTCGTATGGGCAGTGCCCAGGTCATAGAAACGATGCGTCGTTTAAGAAAATTTCTGGTTAATGAAGGTTATTATCTAATCATTGAAGAAAATATCGGTGCTTTAATTCCCGGGCATGGTTTGCAGGTTTCCAGTGTCAAAATGATGGGGGAAATGTGTGATCTGGTGATCGTAGTGGGTGGTGATGGAAGTTTGTTGGGGGCTGCTCGAGAGTTAGCTAAATCAAATGTTCCTTTGTTAGGAGTAAACCGTGGCCGATTAGGTTTTTTGACTGATGTGTCACCAACTGAGTTGGAATCGAAAGTAAAAGAAGTGCTTTCAGGGCAGTATATTCAGGAAAGACGCTTCCTGCTAGATGTTCATGTTAAGCGAAATGGCGAGCCGGTTGGCTTTGGTACCGCATTGAATGACATCGTTCTTCACCCGGGTAAGTCAACTCGTATGATCGGTTTTGACTTGTTTATTGAGGGTCAGTTTGTCTACAGTCAGCGTTCAGATGGTTTGATTGTTTCGACACCAACTGGGTCAACAGCTTACTCTTTGTCGGCCGGTGGGCCTCTTTTGCACCCTAAACTCGATGCAATCTCATTAGTTCCAATGTTTCCTCATACGCTCAGTAGCCGTCCAATCGTTGTTGACGGTAAAAGTGAGATTAAAATTGTGATTGGTGAAGGTAATGAGATTTACCCGCAGGTCAGCTGTGATGGTCAGCATCACATCCCTGTTGCGCCTGGCGATGCAGTATACATAAGTAAAAAACCACATAAAGTGCGTTTGATTCACCCTACCTCTCATAACTTCTATGAAACCTGTAGAGAGAAATTAGGCTGGGCCAATAACCTGATAAGTAGTTAATAGATGGCATTTGTTAAGAAAAAAGTTAAGCAAGGCTATGACCTGATTGGTGATATTCATGGTTGTGGTAACTCCCTTGAACGTCTGTTGAAAAAGATGGGTTATGAGAACAAGCAAGGTTGCTACCGTCATCCGCAACGCAAAGTGATTTTTGTGGGTGATATTGTTGATAGAGGCCCTCGAATTCGAGAAGCTCTGCATATTGTAAAAGACATGGTCGACCAATCGCAGGCCGAAATTGTCCTGGGCAATCACGAATACAATGCAATGTGTTACTGCACAGAGGGTCGTCAAGGTAGTGGCATGCAGTATTTGCGCGAGCACAACGCTCGTCATCACAGACTTATTCGAGAGACCTTGGAGCAGTTTGATGCTCATCGCTCCGAATGGCACAAGTTTCTATCGTGGTTTCATGAAATCCCTCTTTTTATTGAAAAAGAAGACTTCCGAGTGGTTCATGCTTGTTGGGATAGTTTAGCGATTGAACGTTTAAAATCTTATTCCCCAGACCATTGCATTAGTATGGACTTTTTGCACGAGTCTGCGGTCTCTGGTTCTTTCGCTAGCCGAATTATTGACAAGTTAACTCGCGGTACCGCATTGGAGCTGCCAAACGGTGAAACCATTCTAGGCAAAGATGGCTTGGCGAGAAGCATGTTTCGCACAAAGTTCTGGAGTGATGATCCCCAGATATACAATGATGTTGTCTTTCAACCCGACCCACTGCCGCCAGAAATGGCTGAGCGTCCTTTGTCGGCGATAGAGAAGCAGCAATTACTGACCTACCCAACAACAGAGGCGCCCGTATTTGTGGGTCATTACTGGATGTCTGGTGAGCCAGAGCCTATTCAATGCAATATTGCTTGCCTGGATTATAGCGCGGTGAAATATGGCCAGCTGGTGGCTTACCGAATGGATGGCGAGAGAGTCTTGAGTAAAGACAAGTTTGTGTCGGTGGACGTTACCCGGACATGAGTCGCATACCACCCATTCCACTAGACTTGGATCTTTCGGACTTTAGTCAATGGCTCCATTTTCAGGGCGTGGCCCATCGAGTCATTGAAAATCAGGGTGAACAAGCTTTGATTCTAGATGATGAAGGCTATGAGGAGCAGGTCTTGAGTGCGCTTGAACGCTACATGACAGAACCTCAGTATCGTAGTGGCCTAGCTGAGCAGCTTGATAAAATGCAGGACCAGCATCGGCGTCGTGAAGTGTTTCGTAAGCCGAGGGACCTGGTGGCATACACGAGGGCTAAACCAAGCCAAGCTCCTGTGATTTTTACACTTATCTTTGTTAGTGTGGCTTTTGCTTTTCTAACCGACTTTGGTAAAGGCGGTGCGCTGCTTAGATCTTTTTTGATCGTTGATCCCTTTAATTCCGGTTTGGATATGAACTCAGTCAGTGGGCGCTGGAATGCAATGCTTGATGTGCTTATCAGCGGCCAGGTCTGGCGCTTGGTTACGCCGGATTTTATCCATTTCAACGTCATGCACATCACCTTCAACCTGTTAATGTTGTGGGTGCTTGGTGGCCAGCTGGAAATGCAAAAAGGTTCCGTTTCGTTTATTGCCTTGACGATGTTTGTTTCCATTATTTCAAATATTGCTCAGCTTCTCGAAACTGGGTACTTCTTCGGTGGTTTGTCGGGAGTGGTATATGGTTTGGTAGGTTATTGCTGGTTATGGAAGATGTTTGATAAAAACATCTTTTTCCCTAATGTATTGTTAAAGTTTAGCTTGGTCTGGCTACTGCTTGGTTATACGCCTGTCACTGAGTGGTTGGGTTGGGGGAGAATGGCTAATGCCGCACACCTGTATGGCCTATTGTCGGGTCTGGTTTGGGCGGCAATTACCCTGTATGTGAATGAGCGTGTTATAGAAAAGAAAGTATAAAAAAACTCCGTTATCCACCGGGCCAAATGTTTTGGCCCGAGGTTAACGGAGTTCACATATGTATGTGTAGAGATGAGAGAGACCAAGTTGATTTCCGGTGAAAGGTAATCGCTCTAAAGTAGAGTGATTGCGCTTCGCTGGGAACTCAACTTATGCAAATGCTAATTGTTATCATTTGCATTGTCAACCACTGAGCTTGATCTTTTTTGTTTATTCTTGAGTAGCGTTACAGGGATTGATATTCTCGCTAGCTTGTTACAAATTCTTGAGTGCATGCTATGGCACTCAAAGTTCTTCTAGGATTAACTTATGAAGTTTGAAGATGCTGCTGAATCCATTCCTAAAGAAATTTACGAAAAGTTCAAGCAAGCGATAGAGTTGGGAAAGTGGCCCGATGGCCGGACCCTCTCTCGTGAGCAAAAAGAAATATGCCTTCAGGCGGTCATGCTTTATGAAGTAAAACATGGACTCGATGAAAGCAATCGAACCGGCTATGTTGATACAACGAAAAAGACCTCCCCATGCGGGCCAAAAGACGATAGTGATGATGAGTCGACTATCCGTATATTGCACTAACAAAGAAGACGATTAATGAATCAAGTTGCATCAGGTCATTTAAGTAAAATGACAGTGAGTCAGGGGAACCCGGTAAGTTACACCTTGAACTTTGGTGATACAAAATGCAATCCTGCAGATTATCTTGGCAAGAAATTACGCTTTCGTTCTAACGGCGAGATTCGCTGTTTTCATTGTCAGAAGCGTACCAACAAGAGCTTTAACCAAGGTTACTGTTATCGATGCTTTACCAAGTTGGCCCAGTGTGACCGCTGTATTATGAGCCCTGAGCTTTGTCATTATGCACAAGGTACCTGCCGTGAGCCGGAATGGGGTGAAACACACTGTATGCAGGAGCATATAGTTTATTTGGCGAATTCAACTGGTTTGAAAGTCGGGATTACCCGTCATAACCAGGTGCCTACCCGCTGGATAGATCAGGGTGCCATTGCTGCATTGCCTATATTCTCAGTTAAGTCCCGACGACTTTCCGGTTTGCTTGAAGTTATGCTGAAAGAGTGGGTGGCGGACAAAACTAATTGGCGGAAAATGCTGAAGCATGAGGTCGTTGATATAGATCTTTTGGTTGAACGTGACCGTCTAATGGAACTGGCTCAGGATAAGTTGGCCGAGCTTGATGAGCAATTCCCCGGTGAGATTACTGCTTTGACTGAGCAGGATGTATGGGAATTTGAATACCCACACTTATCTTGGCCAGAAAAGGCTAAAACCTTTAATTTTGATAAACAAGATGAGGTGGAGGGGACCTTAATTGCCATTAAAGGGCAATATATGATTCTCGATACCGGTTGCTTAAATATTCGAAAATTTACGTCCTACGACGTCTCGCTAGACGTCGAGTAAGACATATACTTGGAAAGCATGCATGAGTGAATCAGCAAAGACGATATACCTCAAAGACTATCTTGAGCCTGCGTTTAAGATTACGTCACTTGATTTAACCTTTCAGTTATTTGAAAACGGAGCGTTGGTAAAAGCCAGGCAGCTTATCGAGCGAGTCGCTGGCCGTGAAGGCGAGGCGCTGTCACTAAATGGTGAAGACCTTGAGCTGAAAAGTATAAAGTTAGATGACCGTGAGCTGGAAGAGAGTGAATACCTTCTAGATGACGAATCTCTAACGGTAGAATCTGTACCCGCGAAATTTGAGTTGCAGTGTGAAACCTGGATTAAGCCGCAAGATAACAAGCGGTTGGAAGGCTTGTACAAGTCTTCGTCAATGTTTTGTACCCAGTGTGAAGCCGAGGGTTTCAGACGAATTACCTATTACATGGATCGTCCTGACGTACTAACGGTATTTACGACGCGCATCGAAGCTGATAAAGCGCTTTACCCGAACCTGCTTTCCAATGGTAATGCTATTGAGTCGGGAAACTTGGAAGATAATCGTCATTTTGTTACTTGGCACGACCCTCATCCAAAGCCTTGTTACTTGTTTGCTTTGGTGGCAGGTGATTTACATTGCCATGAAGACTCCTTCAAAACCATGTCTGGACGTCAGGTGGCCCTGAAGATCTTTGTTGATCATAAGAATGCAGATAAGTGCGATTACGCACTAGATTGTTTAAAAAGGTCGATGCGCTGGGATGAAGAAGTCTACGGGCGAGAGTACGACCTGGATATATTTATGATTGTCGCGGTGGACGATTTTAATATGGGCGCCATGGAGAATAAAGGTCTGAATATCTTCAATTCATCCTGTGTTTTGGCAAAGCCCGATGCAACAACAGATGCGGGTTATCAGCGCATTGAGGCGATTGTTGCACATGAGTATTTTCACAACTGGTCTGGCAATAGAGTTACTTGCAGAGATTGGTTCCAGCTAAGCCTGAAAGAAGGGTTTACCGTATTTAGGGATTCAGCATTTTCTGCCGATATGAATTCCTCCGTGGTTAAACGTATCGAGGATGTAAATGTTCTGCGAACCGCACAGTTTGCTGAAGATGCAGGCCCGATGTCACACCCGGTTCGTCCGGCTTCCTATATGGAAATTTCAAACTTCTATACCCTGACGGTTTATGAAAAAGGGGCAGAGGTTGTTCGCATGCTGCATACTCTCTTAGGGCCGAAGCAGTTCCGGGCAGGGAGTGATTTATATTTTGACAGGCATGATGGGCAAGCGGTCACAACTGAAGACTTCGTTTCGGCAATGGCTGACGTTTCCGGGATGGATCTGGAACAGTTTAAGCTCTGGTACGATCAGGGCGGGACGCCAGAGCTGCAAGTGAGTTCTAGCTATAATGCCAATAGCAAACAATATACCTTGAGCTTGAGTCAGTCTTGCCCTGCAACACCTGGGCAAGATTTAAAAGAGCCGTTTCATATCCCTGTATCTATTGCATTGTTGGACTCAGAAGGGCAGGAGCTTCCCTTATCAATTGCGGATGGCGCTAAAGAATGTGTTTTTGAGCTAATCGAAGCACGAGAATCAATTGTTTTTGAGGGTATCGAAGCAGAACCGGTTCCATCATTACTAAGAGGCTTTTCGGCTCCGGTCAAGTTGTCCTATCAGTATACTGATGAGCAATTGGTATTTTTGTTTCAGCATGACTCCGATGGTTTTAACCGCTGGGAGGCAGGGCAGGCATTGGCATTGCGCATCCTGCAGGGCTTAATCAAATCTTATCAGCAAGGGCTGGAGCTGGTGTTACCCCAGAGTTTTGTCGAGGCGTATCGAGGTTTGCTCACAGATAGCTCTTTAGACAAAGCAATGGTTTGCAAGATGCTGATGCTACCCGCTGAGAGCTATCTTGTGCAGCTGGCGGAGCAAGCAGATGTTGATGCCATTCATGCTGCAAGAGAATTTGTTCGACAGGCCTTGGCTAATCAGCTAGGTGACGAGCTATATGCAGTTTATCGTGACAATATTGTTGAGTCGGAATTACCTGCTTTGGATTATGGCTCTATGTCACAACGGGCATTAAAAAATGCGGCTTTATCTTTAATGTCAGCAATAGGTGGTTCATCTGCAAGTCAAATGGCAGATGTTATTAACCTGGCTAAAAAGCAGTTTGCAAATGCTGATAATATGACTGATAGCTTTTCTGCTTTGAGCGCTTTGGTAAATTCAGGAGATGCCTCAGAGGCTGAGCAAGCACTAGAAGCCTTTCATGCTCAGTGGAAGGACGATGCTCAGGTTATCGAGTTATGGTTCTCTGTTCAGTCTTCAAGTGCTGCGTTTATGACATTAGAGCGCCTAAAAGCATTAATGGAAACGCCAGATTTTGATATAACCAACCCTAACAAGGTTCGCTCGGTTGTGGGTGCCTATTGTGGTCAGAACCTGGTTCGTTTCCATGACCTGTCGGGAGAAGGTTACGAGTTTCTCGCCGATATTATTATCAAACTAGATGATATGAATCCTCAAATTGCAGCAAGGCTTATGACTCCCCTGACGCGATGGAAGCAGTTTGATGATAATCGACAGAAGTTAATGTGCGAGCAGATTGAAAGGATTCAATCGAAAGAGGCGCTCTCAAAAGATGTTAGAGAAGTTGTCGAGAAAAGTCTTGTATAAGCCGGTTTAAGCTCTTTTGAAATAAGTCCAAAAATAATTGCCCGCAAGCTGAGCTGACAGGGTTCAGCTTGCTAGGGCCACATTGAGCATAGTTTCGCCCTTCGTACCGTCCTGCATGAGAGGTCATGCACTCATTAGTCTGTTTTTTGCTCAAAACCTTCCTTAGATATATTTCATAACAAAACTAAAATAGACAGATCGAAAAAATCTGCTAAAAATTAATAGCATGGCTAATCTTTTTGAAGGAAATTGAAAAGTATTATCGGAAGGTTTTGCCAGTATCAGCGATAACAGGTTTAGGCCAAAAAATGTTAATCCAGATGCGGGCGACCACTCTCGTTAATAATGAGTGTGGCGATTTTAGAGTGTAGTAATACAACAAT
>NZ_LWFZ01000609.1:0-9835 GCF_001635225.1 Oleiphilus sp. HI0086 | reverse complement strand
CATCAAACGCTTCGACTCTGACTCCGAGTCCTCCTTTCTTTCATAAGCGCCATACCCCGTAACACGGACTACAATAGGCTCAATCGGCTCCTTCTCCTCTTTCTTCATCGTACCCACACTATTCTTATCTTTATATTTATGGGCATGAGCCGGAGAAAAGCAGAGCGCAGCGGTTAGTAAACAAAAAATGACTAGATTCTTCAAAGCAAGCATATCAAACTAGGTTCCCAGTAAATGGTGAGCGAAGATCGCATCGAGACACCCCGAACAACAGATACTTAAATGCGTTAATAAGAGCCAAATACCTGAGTTTTTCATAATCACTATGAAAATCCTGTGCCAAGTCATTACTGTAAAATTTGCAGCAATTCAGGAGAGCGCTTGCCGTTTTCATAGCTCTAAGCGGCAAATAAGGTTGTTAGGCGGCAATACAGAGTCATTAAATGACTTCAATACATAAGCACAGTTAAGCCAAAAAAATTACCACGAATTTGGACATTATGTTACAAAGCGTGACGTGCCCGTCGTTGTCACTTTCGACTTTCCGTTAAAATTGCCTCTACGGATCAAGCTACGTACAGTCACCGTACCGTTAGCCAGCATAAGTTAACTAGTCAGGACCCGCTCAAGGAACAAGGAAATAATGAATTTCAGATCCACCTTCAGCTTATCAAACTTTGCCATTTGCTTAGTTTGTCTCGCTTATAGCTCAACCGCACTAAGTGGCTACAAAGTATTTTTAGACCCTCGTTCCATGGCTATGGGCGGAACCGGTGTTGCTTCAGCTTCAAAGTTTAACGCGTCCGCTCACAACCCTGCTTTGATTGCCTTCAACCGAGGCGATAAGCCCGACAAGATCTATCTTGCAATAAATAGTGGCCAGCGACAGCTTTACGGAGAGTCTTTTAACTCTGACGTTCTCGACTATCAAAATTCACCAATAGAACAAGACTTTATCAACGCCGCTAACAGCGGAGATATTAGCGACACCAGAGATACCGCTAAACTTCTAAAAGACTCTCTAAGTGAAAAAAGTTTTAGCTCATATCGCTCTGATGAAATGCATAACTTTAACTTGTTAGTGGATACTGACCCGCTAACTATCAATTTCTACACTCGCCGTGAAATTCGCAAAGTAAGCACCATCCTAAATAAAGATGCAGCAACTATTGATGACATTGTTAGACAAGTAGAAACTACTGGCCTTGCGGAATCCACAGGTATTGAAGACCTATTAAGTTCATCGGTTGAAAGCACTCAATTTGACTATGAAGAAATGGGCGCAACCGTCGCTACAACCAATGTTATTGATTATAACATGCCCATATCGTGGGGTTTTACACCCAAACTGATTCAGTTCAATGCATCTCAAGTTTCAAGGCCGCTAGATGAATACGATGTGAATAACGCTCCGGCTGACAGACCTAGTGATAGCAACCTAGAATGGAACGTAGATATAGGCTTAGCAATCCTGTTTACCGACAACTTTTTACGTGAAGAATTCGGCCTGGATGGTTGGTGGCTAGAAGGCGAGTGGGTATTCGGTATTTCTGGAATGAATATGTTTCCAACCGACATTTCAACATTCTCCCCTCCCGTACCCACTGATGAATTACCTCGAGGCAAGCCTTCAGTTCAAGCACGCTATAAAGTGGGTTTAGCCACTTACCGTGAAGACTATATGATGACGCTTGATATTGATCTAAACGAAGATGAAGTGTTCGCCTTCGAAGGCAATACCCGCTTCATATCTTTTGGTGGTGAGTATTACTGGAGAGATGACTTCCACTTACGTGCAGGTGCGCGCTTCAATATTGCTGAAACAGAAGAGGCCTCAAAAGAAGATCACACCTTAACAGCTGGTTTTTTATACCAGCCACGCCACTTCAATATTGAGGCTGCATTTATGCTGAGTGAAGTAGAAGCTGGCGGTTCGATAGGATTTGGTTTAGCATTCTAGCTCTTTCTCTCCCGTGGGCTTGAATGTGATGAAAACCTACCTTGTGGGTGGTGCTGTACGTGACTCTTTGCTCGAAATTAACAGCAAGGATAAAGACTGGGTCGTAGTAGGTAGCAACCCAGACGAGATGCTTAAACAAGGCTTTACCCAGGTCGGCCAAGACTTCCCTGTATTTCTCCACCCCAAAACTAGAGAAGAGTACGCTCTTGCGCGGACAGAGCGTAAAAACGGTCAGGGCTACCAAGGCTTCAGCTTTGACACGTCAAAATCAATCACTTTAGAACAAGACCTTATCAGAAGAGACCTAAGCATTAATGCGATGGCAATGAGCGCAGACGGTGAGCTGATTGATCCGTATGGCGGTCAAGACGATCTGAAGAACAGACTACTCAGGCACGTCTCGCCAGCCTTCACAGAAGACCCACTAAGAATTCTACGCGTGGCTCGTTTCGCTGCTCGCTTTTATCACCTCGGCTTTAAAATAGCTGACGAAACACTCGATTTCATGAGCAAAATGGTTCTGAAAGGTGAGGCAAATCATTTAGTCCCTGAGCGTATCTGGCAAGAAACTGAACGAGCACTAAGTGAAAAGTCCCCTTGGATTTATTTTGAAGCACTTAGAAAAGTTGGCTGCCTGAAAGTCGTATTCCCGGAAATCGATGCGCTATTTGGCATTCCTCAGCCAGAAAAGTACCACCCAGAAATCGACTGTGGCATCCACGCTCTCATGTCCTTGGAGCAAGCTAGTCAACTAAGCCAATCAAAACAAGTTCGCTTTGCTGCTCTTACACACGACTTGGGAAAAGCTTGTACCGCCCCTGAAAAATGGCCAAGCCATCATGGCCATGAGCGCCTAGGTTTAGAGCCGATAAAGAAGCTCTGTGAACGAAATCGAGTACCGAATGAATACCGAGACCTGGCATGTTTATGCAGTGAATATCACACGCACATCCATAAAGCTTTTGAGTTAAGAAGTGAAACCATTCTGAAAGTTTTAAAGCAGTGCGACGCCTTTAGACGCCCTGAGCGCTTTGCAGAAATATTACTGTGCAGCAAGGCAGACTCACGAGGTAGGACCGGGTTTGAAAAGGCGCAATACCAACAAGCAGATCTTTTTAGCCGGATATTACACACTCTCAGCTTAATCACCACAAAAGAGATCGTTGCCGAGGGCTACAAAGGGAAAGAAATTGGCGAGCAGCTAGACCGTTTACGAAAAGAAAAAATAAAGCAGATAAAAAGCACTTATGAAGGAGAAAACTCGCCCACTAGCTGAGCATTTTTAAATCCGCACTGACGCCAAGCCTCATAACTTATGATTGCCACTGCATTGGACAAGTTTAGGCTTCTGCTATCGACCATCATTGGAATGCGGATTCTGTGTTCTGACTGAATACTCGCTAAAACTGAATCGGGCAGCCCTGCCGTTTCAGAACCAAACAATAATACGTCACCTTCCTGGTAAGTGAGCTGATCATGAGGCCCACTCCCCTTAGTTGTACATGCAATAATTCGCCGCCCTTCAACAGCCTCAAGAAAAGAAGCATAGTCCTTATGGCGCGTTACGTTTGCCATATCTCGATAGTCCAGACCCGCACGTCGAAGTTTCTTTTCTTCTAGATCAAACCCCAATGGCTCGATTAAATGAAGATAACAACCGTTGTTCGCAACCAGACGAATTATATTACCTGTATTGGGGGCGATCTGAGGTTCATAGAGTGCGATATGGAACATATATTTAATATCAACCAAATAGGGAAAATAGAAATAACAAAAAAATGCGCTCAAACAAAAAAGCAGTGCGACATAGCACTGCTTTCTTCTTTCATAACAAGAGGCTTAGTGAGTAGACTCACTACCCGCTTTTTTCTCAGCCGCTTCTTGCGCTTCTTTTTGCTTCTTCATTACAGCTTGAGCAAAGATAGCATCGAAGTTAACCGGTGCAACCATCATTGCCGGGAAGCTACCTTTAACGACAACTGTGTCAATAGTTTCACGCATGTAAGGGAATAGAAGATTTGGGCAAAACGCATTTAGCGCTTGTGCCAATTGAATACCTTCTAGACCTTCAAGCTTAAAGATGCCCGCTTGCTGAACTTCAACAATGTAAGCCGTCATACCTTCGACTGAAACGGTAAAAGTAGCTGAAACAACTACTTCATAGTGATCTTCACCTAAACCAGCATTTTTAGTATTGAGATCCATTTTCACTTCTGGCTTCCATTGTTTCTGGAAAACCATGGGTGAGTTCGGTGACTCAAAGGAAATATCTTTTACATAGATGCGCTGTAGGGCAAAGTTGACTTGTGGCTGCTGTTCCTCTTGAGCGCCAACTTCAGGCGTTTCATTCTCTGACATGATGGATCCTAATTCTTGATAATTTGATAACAGCTCGTAAAACTTAAGCTGACGAGCCAAAAGTTAAATACTAGGCGGTGCTAGTTAAAAATGCGAGCCTATCAAGCTCTTTTTTTAGTTTTTGCGATAGGAATAACCTTATAAGCTATAAGGTCTCCAATAAAGCGTCTAGCTCACCCTTTGCCTCTAAAGCAAATAAGTCGTCACAGCCACCTACGTGAGTTGTTCCAATCCAGATTTGTGGCACTGTATGCTGGCCAGATTCTTTCATCATCTTTTGCCTGATAGATGGATCTGCATCCACTAGAATTTCATCAAAGTTTACTTTCTTTTTTTGAAGAAGCGCTTTAGCACGAAAGCAAAACGGGCAGAATTTTGAAGAATACATTACGACCATTTTATTGACTCTTAGCTATTGTGTTTATTTACGAACCAGAGGCATATTGCTATTTTTCCACTCAGCAATACCACCACTCATACGGCAGACATTCTCAAAACCTTCTGCCTGCAAAGTCTTACCCGCCATTCCAGAGTGCTGACCCATTTTATCTACCAGGATAATTTGCTTATCCTTATATTTTTCCAGCTCAGTCGATCGCTCTTTCAAGTTTGCAAAAGGAATATGCAAGGCACCTGTAATTTTACCTTCAGAGAAGTCTTTCTTGTCACGTAAGTCAACGATCACAGCCTGATCTTTATTTAGTAAAAGCGTCGCCTCTTGAGGACTAACGGCTCTTCCAGAACGCGATCTCTCGGTAAACCATAGTGCAGCCAACAACGCGACAAACAAACCTGAAAGCTCAATATGATTACCAATAAATTCAAATAAACGATCCATTACTCAGTCCACAACAGTAAAACCGGCTAAATTGCCAGATAAAGTAGAAGCTCTGCCCTGAGTAGCGCCAGTAAATCTTGTTTCACTCGCTCTACTCCATAGCCTCACGCAAAAGGAGTCGCATTATACACACGCCCCTCCTGGCACCTCAATAGCTAGAACCTAATGCAGCGAGAACAACTAAACAACGACACACTAATTAATTCTGACACTCTAGGTCGCCAACCGTCCAAAATAACGGTAAAATCCGCGTCACTATTGGAACCTTGTATGAGAGTAATTTCACGAGGTTCACTGCGCGCCGTTTAAAACTTTACATTAGGTAGTACGTTAATATGGGTAAACAGACCACCGCACTAATCATTCTCGATGGCTGGGGCCACCGTGAAGAAACCGATGCAAATGCTATTCGTCAAGCCAGCACACCTTTTTGGGATAAAATTTGGCAAGAGCGTCCTCATAGCCTGATTCAAACCTCTGGCATGGCCGTGGGCCTACCTGATGGGCAAATGGGAAATTCTGAAGTGGGTCATATGAACCTCGGTGCCGGAAGAATCGTCTACCAAAACTACACCCGTATCACCAAGGATATTGACGAAGGAACATTCGAAAATAACGAAGCCATCTGCAAAGCTATAAACAGCGCAGTAGAAAGCGGCAAAGCAATCCATCTTATGGGGTTAATGTCTCCGGGTGGTGTTCACAGTCATATCGACCACATCCAGGCAGCCATTAAAGTAGCGGCAACAAAAGGCGCCAAAGAAGTTTACGTTCACGCATTCCTCGATGGCCGAGATACACCTCCGCGCAGTGCACAGCCCTCTCTAGAAGCTGTGGAAAAGCAACTTTCTGATCTAGGTATTGGTAGAATCGCTAGCATGGTCGGCCGTTACTACGCGATGGATAGAGATAATCGCTGGGATCGTGTAAAACTAGCTTATGACCTTTTAACTGAAGGACAGTCTGATTATCGTTACGAAACGCCTACTCAAGCACTTGAAGCGGCATATCAGCGTGACGAAAACGACGAGTTTGTTTCAGCCACAGCCATTGGAGATGCGAACTCTGGCCAGATCAATGACGGCGATGCGGTTATCTTTATGAACTTCCGAGCAGACAGAGCACGCGAATTAACCCGAAGCTTTGTTGATACAAATTTCGAAGGTTTTGAGAAATCCAAGGCACCTAAGCTTGCCGACTTTGTCATGCTAACGGAATATTCTGCAGACATTGCAACTAGCTGTGCCTACCCTCCAATGGACCTACCCAATTGCTTGGGTGAATACATGGAGACGCTGGATAAAACCCAACTTCGAATTGCTGAAACCGAAAAATATGCCCACGTCACCTTTTTCTTCAGTGGTGGCCGGGAAGCATTATTTAAAGGCGAAACTCGCGAACTCATCCCTTCTCCAGATGTAGCAACCTACGACCTAAAACCTGAAATGAGCGCTCCTGAAGTTACTGACAAGCTGGTCGAAGCGATTAAGAGTCAAGAATATGATTTGATTGTCTGCAACTTTGCTAACGGCGATATGGTTGGCCACACAGGAAAACTCGAAGCCGCTGTCAAAGCAGCAGAATGCCTCGATAGCTGCCTGGAACGTGTGGCAACCGCACTTGAAGAAAGTAAGGCCCAATGTTTGATTACCGCAGACCATGGTAACGCAGAGCAAATGCTTGATCCCAATTCAGGACAGGCACACACCGCTCACACCACATTGCCCGTACCACTGATATATTTAGGTGATAAAGACATTTCACTCAAAGACGGTGGTAAATTAAGCGATATCGCACCCTCCTTGCTCGATTTGATGTCTATCGATATCCCTTCAGAAATGACGGGAATGTCACTAATCGGAAAATAGTCTGCAATAGCCTCAGTGTATAATAATCAATCCTTTAAGAAGAGCACTAGAGTATTCTTATGCTCTTCGTGGATTGTAGGAACCCTCTAATGTCTTGGTCGATTAACTTAATATGCATGCTAGTATTAATTATCAACATGCTCTCAAGGCTCCTCACTAATCGATGAAATACCTTCTGCTTACATTCTGTTTGTTAGCTTCACTCGTAGCAAACCCAAGTCTTGCAGAAGTTTCTCAAGAACACTCTGAGCGTGAACTCGCTCAACTTAAATCCAGCATCACCAAAATCAATCGCTGGCTGAATCGCGCTAATACTGAAAAAACCGGGCTTTCAAAAGCACTGGAGAAGCAAGAAAAAGCTATCAGCAAGCTAAGCAAGTCAATTCGTACCAGCAAAGCAAATATAACGAAGCAAACCAAAGAGCTTAAAAAGCTGGAAAAAGACCACTCTCAACAAACAAAGGCGCTAAAAAAACAGCAGTCGTTCTTAATAAAGCAATTACAACGTGCGTACCTGCACGGGGAACAATCTCAAACCAAACTTCTTTTAAACTCTAATAACCCCCAGGAACTTGCTAAGGATATGCGTTTCTTTGCCTATATTAATGAAGCGCGTAGTGAAAAAATTTCCGAGGTACAAGACATTCTTAACATCATAAAAAATACCGAGAAAAAAATACTTGTTAAGAAAAATAAACTGCACGAACAGCATAAGCTTCAACAACAACAGCGCTTAGAGCTGAAAAAAGAACAAGCAGCTCGTAAACAGGTACTCGCAAAACTCAAGGCCAATATAAAAAATAACACGCAGCGTCTTGAAAAAATGCGCAAAGACCAAGCGCGCCTAGAGAAGCTTCTGAACGAATTAGAGCAAGCCATTGCCAACATCCCCCTCCCTGACGACGCCGCTCCGTTTAGCAAACAAAAAACCAAGCTTCCGTGGCCTGCGAAAGGTAAAGTCATTGGGCGCTTTGGTAGTCGAATTGCTCAGGGTAAGCTAAAGCTCAATGGCATTCATATTGAGACAAAAAACAACCAGGAAGTTCAAGCCATCCATTCTGGAAGAGTTATATTTTCTAACTGGATACGTGGCTTTGGTTTGCTCATTATTATCGATCATGGTAATAATTACATGAGTTTGTACGGTAACAATAAGAGCCTTGCAAAAGATACCGGAGACTGGGTTAGAGCAGGTGAAGTTCTCGCCTATGCAGGGCAAAGTAATGCAAAAAGTGAAACAGGGCTATACTTTGAAATTAGAAAAGACGGAAAGCCTTTAAATCCTAGCCGATGGCTACGAAAATAAATTCTTCAGGACCCACTTAATGAAATTAGTTTCTCGTTCCTTACCTTTAATGACATCACGCCGCAAACGCATCTGCACTTACAGCGCTATTCTGGCTGGGTGCTTATCTTTCAGTCAGCCCGCACTTTCCCAGCAAACTGAAAGTGCTGGTATACAAGATACTAATTTAGCTTCGGAACAAGCGACTGCCCCCTTACCTTTAAATGAGCTGCGAAAGTTTACCAATGTATTTGGCAAAATTAAGAATGCCTACGTCGAAGAAATAGATGACGCTACCCTGCTAAAATATGCGATTCGTGGCATGTTGTCAGGGCTTGACCCACACTCAGCTTATCTTGAGCCAAGCGCATTTTCAGACCTGCAAGAGAACACTTCAGGCACATTTGGCGGCTTGGGTATAGAGGTAGGTATGGAGAATGGCTTTGTAAAAGTTATTGCGCCGATTGATGATACCCCCGCTCAGAAAGCAGGCATTGAGGCTGGCGATTTAATTATCAAATTAGATGAAACACCCGTAAAAGGAATGAGTCTTGATCAAGCTGTTGACACGATGCGTGGTGAAGCGGGTGAGCCGATTACATTGACCATCGTCCGTGAAGGCGAGCGCGAGCCATTAGAAATAAAAGTCGTACGTGACATTATTCAAGTAACCAGCGTCAAAACGCTAGTACTTGATGAGCAGTACGGCTACATCCGTATCACTCAATTTCAGGCACAAACTGGTAGCGACTTCGCCAAAGGCCTTAAAAAGCTTCAAGATGAAACTGAAGAACTTGCAGGCTTAGTTATTGACTTAAGAAACAACCCTGGAGGCGTACTTCGTGCTTCAGTAGAAGTTGCCGACCAGTTGATTGAAGAAGGTCTCATCGTTTATACAAAAGGCCGTGCTAGCGAAGCCGATTTAAGCTTTAACGCGACACCTGGTGACGATGCTAATGGCATACCCATTATCGTTCTTATTGATGGAGGCTCCGCATCAGCTTCTGAAATCTTGGCCGGAGCACTTCAAGATCACAATCGGGCAGTCATAATGGGAACACAGAGCTTCGGCAAAGGCTCTGTACAGAACGTCATGGCTCTTGATGCTGAATATGGGCTTAAGCTAACAACGGCCCGCTACTATACCCCTAATGGCCGCTCGATTCAGGCGCAAGGTATCGAGCCCGATATAGAAGTTAACCGAGCCAAGTTGAGTGAAGAAAAAACCAAAGCCTTTTATCGAGAGTCTGATCTAGCCGGTCACTTAAGTAACGGCAACCAAAATAAGAATGAATCCAGCAAAGAAGAAAGCGAAGACTCAGAAGTTTCTCGTCAACAATCCATGCTGGAAAAAGACTTCCAGCTTCAGGAAGCTTTAAGTTTGCTAAAGGCTTTGGATATTCTAAAAGTTAAGCAAAAGAACTCTTCCGTCAAAACACCAGAGAGCCAAACTGAGGCTGAAAACCTAGCTGAAGAAGGCACGCCACAAGGTGAGTAACTATCTCCTCAAGCTCAGTACAGTAGTC
>NZ_LWFZ01000608.1:0-313 GCF_001635225.1 Oleiphilus sp. HI0086 | reverse complement strand
CAGCGCTTGGGGCAGCCCGAAGAAGTGGCTTCGGTAGTAGGGTTTTTGGCATCTCAGCAAGCAAGTTATATTACTGGTGAAACGATCCATGTAAACGGTGGGATGTTTATGGGCTAAAACGGGAATATCCCGAATTTGTCCTGTTGTTATTCCGGTAGCATCTCGAATTTGTCCTGTTGTTATTCCGGTAGTACCCCGAATCAGTCTTTTCGTCATCCCGGTAGTGTTTGAGCCGGGAGCCATAAGGTTAAGACTTGGATGGATTCCCTCTCAAAATACTGCGTGAATGAGGGTAGGGTATGGTGGTTCCCAT
>NZ_LWFZ01000607.1:0-414 GCF_001635225.1 Oleiphilus sp. HI0086 | reverse complement strand
AATATTGTTGTGCGCAGACTCGAGATTCGGCTTCGGCAGGTTGGTTCAAATGATATTTTCCCTCGGTGTCCATAATCCAGCTTTGGCAATTATCGCTTAGGTAGAAGCCAATTTCGGCTTTCACGCGTTCTACTAGCTTCTTATCTTCCATCGGGAAGCAGGTTTCAACACGCTTTAACAGGTTACGGGTCATCCAGTCGGCACTGGCACCATAAATCTGGTCATTACCATCATTGTGGAACCAATAAACTCGAGTGTGCTCCAAGAAACGCCCGATCACAGAGCGTACTTCGATCGTTTCGGAAATACCCTCTAGCCCTGGACGTAAACAGCATATGCCGCGGACAATAAGCTTAATAGGCACGCCTGCTTGTGATGCTCGATACAGTGCCCGAATAATTTTGGGTTCTGATA
>NZ_LWFZ01000606.1:0-222 GCF_001635225.1 Oleiphilus sp. HI0086 | reverse complement strand
ATTGCCAACCTAACGCCTTCGGTGATTGCACCACAGCCGCTGCTTGATCTTTTGCATTGACGCTAAACTTGTTCATGTATTATTCCTTATCTACTTAAGCGGGTACGCGTGAGATTCGTGTTTTTGGATCTATTCTGGGTAAGGTGACTTCCTTCGAGATTGACCTGATATAAGCTATCAGTTCTCGTGCGATCGCCGTTACCACGACACTTCGATGTTTAC
>NZ_LWFZ01000605.1:0-787 GCF_001635225.1 Oleiphilus sp. HI0086 | reverse complement strand
ATTGATCAAGCTTGGCAAGCACAACAGAGATTATGTAGACGATATCAACGACTAATACACAAAGGTAAACATCGAAGTGTCGTGGTAACGGCGATCGCACGAGAACTGATAGCTTATATCTGGTCAATCTCGAAGGAAGTCACCTTACCCAGAATAGATCCAAAAACACGAATCTCACGCGTACCCGCTTAAGTAGATAAGGAATAATACATGAACAAGTTTAGCGTCAATGCAAAAGATCAAGCAGCGGCTGTGGTGCAATCACCGAAGGCGTTAGGTTGGCAATGAGCTAGCAGTACATTGATCCACGAGCATAGACTGAAGACAGGCACCACGACGTAATAAGTAAGGTTGGATAGGTTAACGCGTCGCGTTAGCAACCCACGAATACCAGCATGATCACCGTCGAAATTACTTGCTTCATCTGATGCGTTGACGCTTCCCTAACGGGAAGAATGTTAATTAAAAAGAAAGGCTCTGGCCGAGGTTCCGGCAGGATTTTGTGCGGGCCTCTTGACGTGGGGAGTCATACCAACGCCTTTAGCTGCGGCGAGCGATAGCGAGTCCAGCCCCGGGGCCTTTTCCGGGGCGAGGCAGGCTAAACTTGTTAGCTGATTTAATTTTCGGACCAATCCCATTTTACTATTTTGGATTGATACCCTGTACCAATGGTACTGCAGCTTTTAGCTAAGACTTGTTTATTTTTTATTGACCATACATGTTCTTGGCAAGGAGGCAAAAACATCAGCTCTATTACTCCATAACCCGCCCAACTAATTAAGCCAGT
>NZ_LWFZ01000604.1:0-203 GCF_001635225.1 Oleiphilus sp. HI0086 | reverse complement strand
ATCCGAGCTTAAACTTTCCTCGACTTCCTCGACTTCCTCGACTTCCTCGACTTCCTCGACTTCCTCGACTTCCTCGACTTCCTCGACTTCCTCGACTTCCTCGACTTCCTCGACTTCCTCGACTTCCTCGACTTCCTCGACTTCCTCGACTTCCTCGACTTCAGTCGACAGCTCCTGACTTATTCTGCTTTCCTCTGGCGCAG
>NZ_LWFZ01000603.1:0-759 GCF_001635225.1 Oleiphilus sp. HI0086 | reverse complement strand
GGATGACTTGCTTTATAAAGCAAAAGAGGCAGGGAGAAATTGCACAATTAAAGAAAGTCCGCGATCTGTCTAGTCGGCACGCTATTATCCAATTACAAGCTCTCTATGCTCCCCGTATCGATTGTACGGCGAGCTTGATCTGTTCTTTTCTGGTGAAGGCATTATCTTTGGCTTCTTGTAAGGCGAGTTTTTTGGCTTCGTCACTTAATTCATTTGAGTCTAGGATATCTTGCCGTTGTTGGTAGAATTCTGTTAGGCGAGCTTGCCACTGTGGCGTATTGGATTCTAGGTAGGCCATTCTTTGTGCGATCTTTTCTCCATAGAAATTAGCTCTTAAATCGAAGATTTCTTCAGCCGTGTCAGACTGATTCTTAAGCCTGTTTATTTGTGCGGTGAGCTTTTTTTCTTCGCGCTTATAGCGCATGCCTTGAGCCATCTTACTGGGCAGTTGGCTTTCGGCCTGAGCCATCAGCTGATCTTTTTCCTGCTCGCTTAGTGAACTGTCGCTGTTGATCAGTAAGCGCTGATAAGAATAGTCATCATAACGTTCTTCGTGACCGAGCAAGGCTTCACTTAGTTCTTCACCGAGGTATTGTCGATGTGTGTTTTTTTTATCATCAAGCGCAGAGCGCAGCATTGTCAGGTTTTCCTGCTGACTGAAGTCTGTGTTCATTGCAAATTGCTCTGTACTCAGGTTGCCTTTATAAAGCAGATAATTGTCTGCTATTTCCTGGGCTTTCATCGTTGCTTCGCCAGACA
>NZ_LWFZ01000602.1:0-17054 GCF_001635225.1 Oleiphilus sp. HI0086 | reverse complement strand
AGAGGAGCAGTTGATAGTAGATGAAAAACTATTAAGCTCTCAGAAGGAAGTTGATGACATATTGCCTAAAATTGAGCAACAACAAGACAAGATTGAATCACTAAGCGATCAGAAGTCTATCTTGCATGCAAAGATATCGGAGCAGAAAGCTGTCCTCGCTTCGCTTGTAACACTTCAAGAATCTGTCTTGGGTGATGATTCTAGCGTTTCTGCGCAAAAGCGGCAGATGGGTATTGATCAGCTGCCATTGCTGATGAATGAGCTTAAGGTCACTTCAGGTTGGGAAATTGCTGTTCAGCAAGCGCTTCATGATTGGATGAACTCTTTGGTTTCCGACGGCGTAGCAACGGATCTTATTCTGAATTGCGAAACATCAACTCTGGAAGGTTCTGTTACCTTATTAGATAAGGATAAAAATGGATCAAACTCTAATGTTGTAGCAAAATCTGGATCACTTGCTCAATATGTTGAAGGTGCACCGTCTCAAGTAATTTTAATACTAAACGATATCAAAGTTGCTGATTCAAAAGAGCAAGCACAGCTTGCTATTGCTACACTGGCGGAGCACGAGTCTGTTATATGTACTGATGGCCTTTGGTTTGGTCAAACATGGGCAAGAGTATACAGGCCCGGTGATACCGAGGCAGGCGTTCTTGAGCGTGCAAATGTTATCGCAAAAATAAAGAAAGCTATTCCAGCGCTAGAGGAGCAGCTTGATGCCGTTAATCTTCAACTTGAAGCCAATAAAGATGCTCTACATCAATATCGTAAAGACTTAGAGTCTTTCGAGGTATCTATTAAAACGCTGACCAATGAGAAAGCTCGAATAGCTGGTCAGCAAGGAGCAGATAAAGCCAAGCTAGATCAATTCAATCTCCAGCTAAAACGAAACGATGAAGATATCAAGGAGTTGTTAGATCAGCTTGAACAGTATCGTGAGCAACTTGCTGAATCGCGCGAAATCTGGAATGAAGCGCTGCTATCGCTTGATGAGTTCACTGAGCGCAAAGCAGTTCTTAGCGAAGAAAGAGAGCGTGTTCAATCTCAGCTAGAGATGTATAGAGCTCAGTCTCGCGAAGCGCAAAATTCAGTACATCAGAAACAAATTGAACAACAGCAAAAGCTTAGTCAGGTAAACTCCCTAAAACAAACTATTGAGAGGCTAGGCAAAGAGTTAAGTTATAAGAAGCAACGAATTACTGAGCTTAATAATAGCGAACATTACGAAGATGAGTCCTTAGAGGACTTGTCTATGCAGCTTGAAGGTCTCTTGGAATCCCGGCTAATTGCAGAAGAGCGACTGAATGAAGCGCGAAAATCCGTTGAAAGCGTTAGTATTAGCTTGCGCGAGGAAGAGGGCGCTCGCGTTAAGTTTGAAGGTGCAATACAGTCAGCAAGAGAAAAGCTCGAAGCAATCAGGATGGATACTCAAGCGCTATCCATTAATAAGAAAAACCTCGAAGAGAGGATTCTTGAGGATGGATTCGAAATTGATGCGCTTAGTTCACAAATTCACGCAGGCGACAACGAAGCAAATTTGAAGGCAGCTTTGGAGCAATTAGGGCAAAGAATTCAGCGCCTTGGTTCGATTAACCTTGCTGCTATTGATGAATTTAAGGTTCAGAACGAGCGAAAGCAGCATTTGGATGAGCAGAATGATGAACTTGTCGATGCGCTAGATACGCTTGTGGATGCGATTAAAAAGATAGATAAAGAAACACGCACCCGCTTCAAGCAAACATATGACCAAGTAAACGAAGGCTTGCAGCGCCTCTTTCCGAAGATATTCGGTGGTGGCAACGCGTATCTTGAATTAACTGATGACAACTTGCTGGAAACTGGTGTCATGATTATTGCGCGTCCACCAGGAAAGAAAAATGCCACGATTCACCTTCTTTCTGGGGGTGAGAAGTCTCTAACTGCTATCGCGCTTATCTTTGCTATTTTTGAGCTGAATCCGGCACCTTTCTGTATGCTGGACGAAGTAGATGCCCCGCTTGATGATGCAAACGTTGGCCGCTTTGCCAGAATGGTAAAGGAGATGTCTTCTCAAGTGCAGTTTATCTATATCTCTCATAACAAGGTGTCTATGGAAAAAGCAGACCAGCTTATGGGTGTGACGATGCATGAGCCTGGCGTTTCCAGGCTAGTCTCTGTTGATATTGATGAAGCCGCAGCAATGGTAGAGGTATAGTGTTGGTAAAAGAGTTACAGATAATTTATTCGCATCCTACTTTGTTGAAACAATGTAAACTTTAAAACTATAATTTATACTAAGTGCAGGGCGTTTTTAGCTCCTTTCGATGCGTGCTCGCATCATTGATATTTATATAAGTGAAAAAATGAATTTAAGAGACTGGTTAATTGTTATCGGTGCAGTAATTATCGTTGGTATTTTGATCGATGGTTACAGGCGCATGCGTATTGCCAATCGTGACTCACTTAAGATGTCTCGTGACATGAGTGGCGATTTGGGTGCAGGTGATCCGCTTGAAGACGATTTTAATCCTGAATTACCCAGTGGTGGCGCGCGCGTTGTATCTTCAGGTGCACTTGAATCAGGCATTGAAGAAGTTAATTCCTCTAAGGATAAAATCGAACCTAGTCTGAATTTCGATACACCTTTTAACGATGATGACGTAAAAGAAGATGGAGCCATTGTTGCCGATGCGGGTTCGCGTATAGAGCTAGAGTCAATCGAAGTTAAAACGGCTCACGCCGGTAAGATCAAGAAAGTTGCTGAAATCGAAGTTAGTAGCGCAAGTGAAAACAATGACAAGCACGCGCTTGTTATCGTTATCAATGTGCACGCAACAACCAACAAAGGGTTTTCGGGAACAGATGTTAAACAGTTGCTGGAAGCTTGTGGTCTCGATCACGGTGATATGTCTATCTTTCATCGCCACGAAGAAGATGACCTGTTAAGCCCTATCCAATTTAGTGTTGCTAACGCTATCGAACCTGGATATTTTGATCCAGATACATTAGCTGAAATATCCACGCCTGGAGTGAGCTTCTTTATGACCCTGCCTGGGCCTAAGGATTACAGTAAAGCTTTCGAATTTATGCTCGAAACCGCGCAGTGTTTTGCTAGAAACTTGCAAGGCGAACTTAAGGATGAAAACCTAAGTGTGATGACGCCACAAACTATTGAGCATTGTCGCTCAAAGATTAAAGAGTTTGAACGCCGCCAGCTGTCTAAAGTAAAACTTTAATCAGCGAAAATTTCACTAACATCAGCGCTAGCCTTACATGTCCAAATCTATCGATGCCTCGCGCTCACGCGCAAACGAGCTAAACCAGCTGCTTTCACGCTATGCATACCAGTATTACGTTTTAGATGACCCAAGTGTACCCGATTCCGAATACGATCGATTATTTAAGGAGCTTCAAGATATTGAAGCTGCGTACCCGGAGTTAATTAGTGCTGATTCTCCGACTCAAAGGGTTGGCGGCCAACCGCTCGATAAATTCGCCCAGATTGAGCATAAGATTCCTATGCTTTCTTTGGATAATGCATTTTCTGCTGATGATTTACAGGCCTTTGATTCTCGACTACATGCGCGCCTAAGCGGCTCTGCCACGATAAGTTATGTTGCAGAACCAAAATTAGATGGTGTTGCAGTAAGCCTTTTTTATAAGCAAGGCAAGTTAATTTATGGTGCGACTCGTGGTGATGGAAAAGTGGGCGAAGATATTACTCACAACGTACGTACCATCAACTCAATACCGCTTCGTTTGCTTGGTAGTGGTTTCCCTGATGAACTAGAAGTGAGGGGTGAGATATTTATGCCTCTGGTTTCATTCAATCGACTTAATGAAGAAGCGCAAACGAACGGAGACAAACTGTTCGTTAATCCGCGTAATGCTGCCGCAGGTAGTTTACGCCAGCTCGATTCCAAAGTGACAGCGAAAAGGCAATTGAAGATGTGCGCCTATTCTGTTGGCTACTCTTCTGGACTAGGGCTTCCCAGTAGTCACTTCTCAACACTTGAAAAGCTTAATGAATGGGGCTTTGTGGTCAATAGCGATATGCAGCAACTTCAAAATATTGAGGAATGTATCGCTTACTGTGAGATGCTTAGCGATAAGAGGTCATCACTCGATTATGAAATAGACGGCATCGTGTTTAAGGTGGATGATTTTGCAGCCCAAATGGAATTAGGCTTCGTTGCGCGTGCGCCACGCTGGGCTGTTGCTTATAAGTTTCCTGCTCAAGAGGAGCTTACAGTGCTCGAAAGCGTTGACTTTCAGGTTGGGCGTACCGGCGTTCTCACGCCTGTTGCTCGTTTAAAGCCTGTTTTTGTCGGTGGCGTGACCGTTAGCAACGCAACCTTGCATAATATGGATGAAGTTAAGCGTTTACAAATAAGGGTAGGTGACACGGTTGTCATTCGCCGTGCCGGTGACGTAATCCCTAAAGTTGTACGATGTGTTAAAGAGCGTCGACCACCAGATAGTGTTGATATTGTCCTGCCAAAGTGCTGCCCCGTTTGTGATTCCCCTATAGAAATTGAAGAAGATGGCGTGCTCGCTCGATGTAGCGGCACACTTGTCTGTGGCGCGCAATTAAAAGAGTCTATAAAGCACTTTGCCAGTAGAAAGGCTATGGATATTGACGGTTTGGGTGATAAGTTAATCGACCAGCTTATTGATAAAGAGCTAATCCAGGACGTAAGTGATTTATATAGACTTGATGCAAAGAACTTAGCGCTCTTAGAGCGTATGGGTGAAAAGTCAGCAAAAAATATTGTATCCGCCATCGAGATATCCAAGCGATGTACACTTGCTCAATTTATTTTCGCTTTGGGAATTCCAGAGGTTGGTGAAACAACGGCAGAGCTATTGGCTGAGCAGTTTGAAAAACTAGAGCGCTTAATGCAAGCAAGCAAAGAGCAATTGATAGCGTTAAATGATATCGGGCCGATAATGGCTGACAATATATTTACGTTTTTTCAGTTCGAGAACAATCAACAAAAAATATCCCAGCTAATCGAGTTGGGAGTGAGTCCAGCGCCTTTAATTGTGCCAAAGCAAAGCTTTGAAAGTGCGTTTAAAGACAAAAAAGTTGTTATTACCGGTACGCTTCCAAGTATGGGGCGTGACCAGATGAAAGCACTACTTAAGGAAAATGGTGCCAAAGTTCAATCAAGTGTATCTAGCAAAACGGACTACTTAATTGCGGGTGATGCTGCCGGTTCTAAGCTAGATAAGGCAGCTAAACTCGGTGTCGAGGTGCTTAATGAGGAACAAGTGCTCTCACTAGTTAAATAAGTGTGAACTATAAGACGTTTCCATAAAGTCCAGCTGTCACTTACTCACTGTTTTTAATATCATTTAATAGATTCAATAATTTGCGACGTCAACGCAAAAAAACAATGAGTAGAGTAATGGATTATTTGCACGTCTTGATCAAAGCAACTTTTACATCAGTTTGTCTAATGCTAATCGGTGGCTGTACTGGCGATAGTGATAGCTCTGAACCACAAATAGCTGCTGTCGAGCTATCCAGCCCACCACTCGAAATACTTGGATTCCCACCCCAAACCCTATACTACGATAGTCCATTTACATTTACTTTTGGTGCTGCTGGTGGGTCTGGTGCATATCAAATGGCCTATGTTAAGCATCCTGAAATTAATGATGATGTAACCGACATCGATACGAATATTGTTGATATGTACATCGAAAACATTAGCTCTTCCGCTGATGATGATGACGCAATAAAGCCTGCATTTAAGCTAGAGGCTTTAGTAGAGTTTCCAGAGGGAGCATCTCCGGAAACTCTGGTAGGTAGAAACTATACATACGGGCTTGAATTGAGTGATGGTATTAATTCAACTTCTGAAACATATGATTTCTCTGTTGCTGCAAACGCTCTTTCTTTCTCGGGAGGCTCGATTATCAACGAGGGGGCTTCCTCTATCGCAAGCATTAATAATCTTGTAACGGCCTATAATGCTGGTAACACCCTCGTTTGTAACCAAGTTGGTGACATAAGTTTAGGCCGTAGGGATGTCGACGGCGTGCATGTTTACCCTGCAGCTTTCCTTGTTGAATTAGAGGCACCTGTCTCAAAACGGACAACTGCTTATTATAAAACCACATCCAAATACAGCTCAGATCTGCGAGAAAGAAACGCCTCGAACATAGAGTATGCTCGCCCTGATGTTGATTATCGTTCAATTGCAGAGGGTGATGGTAAGGTAGTCTTTGAGGCTGGGCAGTCAGCCTGTTTTGTGTTGGTAGAGACAATTGATGATGGGATAATTGAGAGTAATGAGACCTTTGAAATAGAATTTACCTCGGTAGAAGGTGCGCTGATAGACATTGCTTCAGCAAATAAAACTATTGAAATTATCGACAATGAGCCTAGCGTAACAATGTCAAATATTGAAAGTGTAGGAAATGAGGGCTCCTCTTACAACATTCCCGTTAACCTACGGGCACCCTATGTAGCAGACGTTGAAATTGCTATTTATGTCGATACAGATAAAACAACAGCGGAGCAGTCTGATTATTTGCTTACCCCTGAAAACGGAGTTTTGCTGATTCCTGCTGGTAGTCTAAACGGGGCGATTTCCGTTGATATTCTAGAGAACGAAGATTTCGATGACGACTTAAGCGAAGATGAAAAAATAGTTATCCGTACAGATATTGAGGATATTATTGATGCAGAGCCAAGTGAGTTTATTATCAATGACTGGGTCGATAACGCAGTTGTTGCAAGAGGTGAAATTGGACAAGAGGCTGTAGATTTTACTATTGACTCAAATGGCCGTGTAATTTCCTTAATTTCTGACACTTCAAATATTAATAGCGTAATTACCTTGAGTTTGAGGCATCGTTCTGGCGATATTGCTTTAGTTGACGGCCTGTCTGACTTGGTCATTGCGCTTCCAGATACGAATCTTAAGCCAATATCAATTTCGACAAGTAAGGATGAAGTTGATCGAATAGTTATTGTGTACGAAGTGGAAGCGCAAAATGCTGATGGTTTTTTTGGACGCCGCGATTTTGGCGTTATGGTCTTGGCTGGGAGTGAATCCGGCGCGTTTGATGTCGAGTCTACTTCATATTATGGAAGCGAGGAAGATGATTTCATAAGCAGTACTCGCTTGTATGGTAAGGAATTGTACGTTTCGGGAAATACCTCTGGGTTCATGTTGAATGGTGAGCCTGCCGATATTGCGAATCGAGGCGGAGTCGACGGCTTTGTCTATAAAATTGATATCACTAACAATGCACCTGTTTGGTATCGCTTTGTTGGAACTGAAGAAGACGATGACATAAAAAGCATCGATGCGGGCAATCGAGACCTGATTTCGCTTAGCGGAATAAGAACGAGTTCGATGGATGGAGCTATTGGTTCACTTTCTGTAAGCACAAAGCTCACTCGCGAGAATGTAGATTTTCCAGAAATAAGTTCAAACCGTGATGATAATGTAAGGGTGATCAGATATGACTCTGACCTTTCCGGCTTTAGTGTGCTAGCTGATGGCCTTGGATTAGAGTACTCAACCACAGGTGTGACAAGCTCGTTAACCAGGGATGTGGTGGTTTATAGTTATGATTCTGCTTTTAATTCGACTGGTTATACAGAAATTTCTTCATCCGGGGCTGATGTTGGTGTCGCGATGATAAATACTGATGAAGACGACTTGCTTATTGTCGCAGGACAAACTGATGGTCAGTTTTCTGATCAAACCAAACTTGGTGGTGATGATGCCTTTGTGACGGTACTTGGCAGAGAGGGAGCCGGATATTCACAGATTGGGCTTGTGCAATTTGGTTCAATACAAAATGACAGAGTGATATCACTTAAGGAGTATAGTGATAGTAAGTTTCTTGTGTTGTGGAGTGAAATGCAAACTGACCCTGGGCAGGAGACTTATAGGATATCGGCGTTTTCTAATAGTGGCGAAATGTTGTCCTCGCCACTATAGCGTTTCACAATGATAAAGTGGTGCTCAGAGGCTATAAGCGCCTTTTAGTAGCATTCTCAACTGAAGCTTTGTCTTGTCTGCTTCTTTCGTGCGTTCGGTCTTTGTGGCGTCCAGGCAGTTGCCGCCCATCTGAAAAACAATCGTTACCATAGCTTCCGCTAAAGCGTTGCGCGTCTGATAATCCAAGGCGGCTTTGTTTGTTCCTTCTATCGCGCGCACTTTAAGATATTCTTCAAGCTCAGTAACAACGTGTCGAATTTCCAAATTAATCGCAGATCTAAACTCTTGAGAGTTACCAGTATGCTCCCGTAACAACAAACGAAAGTGGTTTGTGTTGCTCATAAGGTATTCAATAAAGGTATCGACAGAAATATCAATTGCAGTGCCTTGTTCTTGAATTCTGGAGCGAGCCTTTCTAAGAAGTTGGCGTAATGCTAAACCTGCCTCTTCGACCAAGGCTAAACCAAGGTCGTTCATGTCATCGAAGTGTCGATAGAAGGAGGTTGGTGCAATACCCGCCCCACGTGTTACCTCACGCAGACTGAGCCCGGAATAGACGCGCTCGGGACTCAATAAATCTAGAGCACTATCTAATAAAGCTCTTCGTGTTTTTTGTTTCTGCTCAGAACGTTTTGTCACAGCTACTTTTCTCAGAACAATTAATAATTTAGCGTATTCGATAATGATAGCACTAACAATTAGTCTTGTGGGCGTAATCCACTCATAATTAACGATAATTAGCTATCGCCAGTGCGGCCTAAGTATCAGCTAGATTAACCTGCGCTCATTTTATTCTTGGATAAGTTATTTAATACCTTGCGGGTAGTGCATGGTGAATTTAATCTGTTGAAATATTGCGTTTCTGCCGCACATCGTCAATGCCACCTGCATTTGTAACTCTGCTATACCCGGCTGCAATCAAAGCATTCTTCGCTTTTTCCGCGCGCACACCCCTGGCGCAATAAACAACAATCTCAGTGTTTTTGTCGGGATACTGCCGGCTAACTATAGGAACGATTTCGTTGTGGGTGGCACGTAGGTCACCATCTATATGGTCGAAAGTGTGTTCAATTTTACTTCTCACGTCGATCCAGACAGGGTCTGCCAATATGATATTGGAGCCAAAGGTGGCAAAACATAGTAATACTAGGCGGAATAAATAGGATGGTAATCTCATAGCTTTAAGTCCCTGTAATGAGTAGAGGCTAATATAAAGCCTAGAAACCGAAGGCAAATATGTCAAAAAACGAGGGAGTGTAACCGGAGGTATTATGATCTATGTACGCAAAATAGAATACAACCTAGCTAGGGACTCTTGGAGCTAATAAAGATTTACTTAGTTGAAAAGCTGCTCGATTAGAGCAGCTCAGGAAAGTAATAAATCATTAAATATACTGCTAGCAAAATGGCGACCCAAACAACCATGGTCTCAGTTGGCCATAGCCTTGCAAAGTATCCTTTTGGTTTTCCAGCTTTGGTGTCATAAGAGTTTTGAATCATTTGCTTAATTGAATAAGCGAGTGATTTTTCAATCTTTTCATAGGTGCAATAGATCGTGCATGCTAGCCTTTTTACAAACGCGGGAGCAAGCTTTCGGTATAACCAGTCAGCATCCAGATTTGTGGAAGGTAGTTCTGGCGGGTATAGATTGCGCAGGTTTAACCATACAAACGCTAGAGCCGAGAAGAACAAAAGCTGTAACTGCGTAAGAACGTGCGTAATATCGTAGGGCTGGTAGCTGTGTTCCCAGGGCAATAGAGCGTAAACAGTCTGAGCAGGAAAGGTACCTAGTACAACACACCCAACGGCTGCTAAGGTCATCGCAATTAGCATGTTTTTGGGTGGTTCAGTTGTACGGATACCTGAATCGTGAGCAAAAAATGCGAAGTAAGGAATCTTGATGCCCGCGTGATGAAATACGCCGGCAGCGGCAAATAGTAATAATAACCAAACAACATCATAGCCTTCAGCTACTGCAGCAGCCATAATCATTGACTTCGATACGAAGCCGCTGAAAAGCGGGAAGGCCGAGATAGACGCAGCACCAACAATACAAAGTATGGTTGTTTTTGGCATGCTCTTGTAAAGGCCGCCAAGCTCTGAGCCATTGATTTTACCTGTCATGTGCAAGACAGCGCCCATTGTCATCATCAACAGACCTTTAAATATAACATCATTAAAGGCATGGGCAACGGCACCGTTCAATGCAATGGCGGTACCTATACCAATCCCCACAATCATAAAACCAATTTGGTTAATAAGGCTGTAGGCAAGTACTCGGCGGAGATCATTTTCGATAACTGCAAAGAAAATTGGAAAGCATGCCATGGTGACACCAATCCATACGAGAATTTCTTCACCGGGGTAGGCCCGAGCAAAAGCATACACCGCGACCTTTGTTGTGAACGAGGCTAAAAATATTGTTCCGCTTGGTGTCGCTTCAGGATACGAATCAGTTAACCAGTTGTGCATAAAAGGGAAGGCACACTTGATTCCGAAGGCGAAAAAGATTAGCCATGCACCAACTTGGGCGATGCCCTCATGCTGCAAGCCGATATGAGTGAATAGTAAGCTATTGTTAACGTGCGCGAAGATCAATAGACCTGCAAGTAACAAAACGCCAGATAATACTTGAATGATCAGATAGCGAATACCAGAAGAATAGGCTCGATCTGTTCGACGAGCCCAAATAAGAAATACGGATGTGAGTGCCAGTAACTCCCAGAAGACGAAAAGGGTAAGTAAGTCACCGGCAAATACTGCGCCGACAGCACTACCTGCGTAGGCGAGGCCTGCGACGTGCTGCACAGTATCCTTAACGTGCAAGGCGTAGATGATGGCGATTAGAGCAGCAAGATGGAAAAGATAGCCAAACATCAAGCTAAGTTTATCAACCTTAACTGGCTCTAGTGCATAGCCCATAAACTCCATAGACCAGAATACGCCATGCTCTAGGCCGACCAAGTTAAGAGCACCTAAAATGGGAGCCGCTAACATGATGAGGTTTCGTGTCCAGCCACGTAATAGTAACGCAGCTAAAGCACCTAGCATTAGGGGAAGAAATGGAATCACATTACTCATCGTAGTAATCTTCACCTCGCATCAGAAAGGTTCGCATCCATGTTGCTATGAAAACGAGAATAGAACAGCCTACAAAGCCGTAAATGGCATAAAAAGCAGGGAAGTTCTCCCAGCTGTGGTAAATATGGCGGTGAACAATAAAGTCAGCAATCACTAGCAAAGCACATGCGACATAAAATACTTTTAACATCTTTTTGACGTTTTCTGGCTTGTCGAACCAGCCATCTGAAGAGTGATGATCAGACATTTAGCCTTCCCCCATATTCGTTGATACACCTGGAATCAAATTTATTAGATCGATCAGGGGTTGAGGATAGAAGAACAAGGCAAGACATCCAAACGAAGTCACGCCAAGTGCTATTAAAATTGGTAACGGAGCCTCTTTAGTGTCCGACCATGCCCAAGGCTTAGATTCTTTTGCTTGGGTATTAAAGAATGCTTTGATTGGGATGGGCAAAAGATAAGCGATATTAAGCAAGGAACTTATCATTAGCACGGCGACAATGATGAGCTTGTCAGATTCAAGAGCGCCCATTGTCAGATACCACTTGCTCCAGGTTCCTGCCATAGGAGGAAGGCCAATTATACTTATTGCACCAATCGCAAAAGCAGCAAAGGTGAGTGGCATTTGCCGGCCAAGTCCCACCATGTCGCTGATGTTCTTTTTGTGACTGGCAACCATAATTGCACCGGCGCAGAAGAAGAGGGTGATTTTACCAACAGCATGTGTGGCGATATGTAAGGCAGCACCGGCATGGGCGATAGATGAAGCAAGCAGAGCACCCACGACAATGTAGCTTAGTTGACTTACTGTAGAGTAGGCCAGTCTAGCTTTCAGGTTGTCCTTAGTCATAGCAATGCAAGACGAGAGCAGTATCGTGGCAGCGCCGATATAGAGCATAATATCTGTGGTTGCGAGCTCTTTAAGCTGGTCGATCCCGAAGATATAAATAATTATTTTTAGGATACTAAACACGCCCGCTTTTACGACAGCGACAGCGTGTAGCAGTGCACTAACCGGTGTTGGCGCAACCATTGCGGCAGGTAGCCAGCGATGGAAAGGCATAATGGCTGCTTTACCAATGCCATAGCAGAATAGAACGAGTAGAACGCTAAGGACGGCCTTGCTGTGTGAATTATCAAAAATTCCACCTGCTTGGAAATCCAATGTGCCTGTTAAGCTGTAAGTACCCAAGACAGCAAAGAGTAAAAATGCGATTGATGTACTAAGCAAGATGCCGAGGTAAGTTCTGCCGCCTTGCTTGGCTGCTTCAGTCCCAGCATGTGTTACTAGTGGGTAAGTTGACAGTGTTAATACTTCATAAAATATGAATAGTGTTAGCAGGTTGCCTGAGAAGCAAATTGCCATAACGGAACTGATCGCCAGTGCGAAGCAGCAGAAAAATCGAGTTTGGTTTTCTTCATTGTGGCCTCGCATATAACCAATCGCGTAGATGCTGGTAATGATCCACAAGAAGCTCGCTACAATAGCGAAAAGTACGCCAAGGGGTTCAACTTCAAAGCTGATCCCAAGACCTGGAAATAAGTCGATAACATCAAGCTTAAGGGCAACACCCTGAAAGGTATAGTCGGTAATTGCTAATACGATAGAGAATAAGATAGCTGCTGTACTTAATGTGACAGCCTCTCTGATGTTTGGGTTCTTACCTGTTGCGATAACGATTAACGCACCAATAAAAGGTACAAGAATCGAGAGGGTGATCAGCTGTGATGGCTCAATACCTTGCCAGAGGTTCATGGAGAAACCTCCTGAGCATTAATACTTAAGGTTGTATTCTGGAATAACCATTGAGATGCGCTATTTGCAGCGTCGGTAGTCAAGCTTGTATCGATACCAAAATAAATGTTTGCCAATACAAGTGCCCACATCGGAGCCAGCATTAGCCAGGGAACTTCTTTAATATTATTAGGGTTTTGTGATTCTGGTAGTTTTTGGAAATACGCAGCCTCTAATACCCGGCCAATATAGATTACCGCTAACAATGAGCCAGCAAGTACAAGTGCAGCAAGTACCCAATGATTTTGTTCTAGCGCTGCTGTCACCAGATACCATTTACTTACAAAACCAACGGTGAGCGGTACGCCGATTATACTCAGGCCAGCAATTGTGAATGCCGCCATGGTTAAAGGCATGTGTTTGCCCAAACCTCTGAACGCTTTTATATCAACAGAGCCTACGCGATAAAAGACGGCACCGACGGCCATAAACAAAGCTCCTTTCATGAGTGCATGGTTAAATATGTGGATAAGTCCCGCCATCAAACCTGTTACGCTGACTAAGCTCAGTCCGAGAATCATATAACCAATTTGCGCAACACTACTATAAGCAAGGACTGTTTTAACGTTGCTCTGCACGGTTGCCATGTAAGAGCACTTGAAAATTGCGACGACAGCCAAGACCATCAAAATTAGATCCATGCCCATATCGGTGAAAACATGGTCAGCCCCGAATATTGTAAAGATGAAACGAATCATCACATACACTGCAACTTTAGTCGCTGTGCTGGCCAAAAACGCGGTAACAGCTGAGGGCGCATGGGTATAAGCGGGAGGAAGCCACATATGTAATGGGAATAAAGCAAGCTTGATGCTGACGCCGACCATAATAAATGCGAGCCCGGTATTGATCGTGCGGCTGCTGTCATATACGTCGATACGGCCTGCAAGGTCTAGCATGTTAAGGGTGCCTGTCTTCATATAAAGCATGCCAACGCCTATCAGGATAAACGTTGCACCGATCGTTCCCATCACTAGATAGCGAAAAGCAGCAGTTAAGCAGCGTCGATCCGAAGCCAGGCTAACAAGGGTATAGGTTGCAAGCGAGGAAATCTCAAGAAACACGAAGAGATTAAAGGCATCACCAGTAACTAGTATGCCAGAAAGGCCGGCAAGACATAGTAGGTGTGCAGTGTAGAATAGTGAGTGTTTTGATGGGTCGATTTCTTTTTCAATACTGTCCTTTGAGTAAATTAGAACAAGTGTTGAAAGCGCTGATACGGCTAACAGAATAAACGCGTTAGCGGCATCGATACGTAATTCTATCCCCCAGGGTGGTGGCCAGCCACCGACAGCATAGCTAAGTGCGCCATCAGATAGAGCTGCAACTAATAGCTGCCACGAGACCAGGCAGGCCCAAGCGCTTATTAGCGTGGCAAAACACCAAGATAGTATTGAACGGCCCAAAACGAGTGTGATAGGTGCTGCTATCAGGGGCAAAATTATAGGAAGCACAGCCAGGTGTTGGTCAAGCATTAGATGGCATCATCCTTGTTTTCAAATTCGTTCTCTTCAACTGTGCCGTAAGCCCGTTTGATCCGAACAATTAGTGAAAGCCCCACAGCCGTTGTCGCAACGCCGACAACAATTGCTGTGAGAATCAAAACATGAGGGAGGGGGTTAGAGTATTGAGAAACCCCTTCGACGACAATTGGTGCGGTGCCGCCAGTGACTTTACCCATAGAAATGTAAAGCATAAAAACTGAGGTCTGAAAGACGTTTAAACCAACGACCTTTTTGACCAGGTTATTTGCGGATATAACGATATAGAAACCGGTCATCATCAAAAATACGACGATCCAGTAATTGTAGTAATCGAGAATAAAGTTCACTGGATGTTAGACCTCTCAGCCTGGCTATCGAAGGCATAGAAAATACTAAGCATAACGGCAAACACTGTAATACCAACACCAAGTTCAATGATAATTATACCGTAGTGTTGGCCAGCGATTGGGTCTGCTGCGATTTTGTTGTAATCAAGGAATTGGCCGCCCTTAAGCATGCTGTACAAGCCAACGCTGGCGTAAAGCAGTACGCCAAAAGAGGCCATTAATTGCAAAAACTTTGGGCTTACTACTTCAAATGAGCTTGGTGTCCCAAAGACTAAAGCGTACAAAATGAAAGCCGCAGCAGCGATGACACCGGCCTGAAAACCGCCCCCAGGGCCGAAATCACCATGAAATTGAACATACAGTGCAAACAGTATAACCAAGGGAATAATTAGCTTGGCAACAACGTGCAGTACGTGGTGCGCTTTTAAACCAGATTCTGGCGCATCACTTTCTTCGCGGCGCCTTACGCCAAGTAATGCTAAGACACCAATTGCTGCTGAAAATACAACAACCGTTTCTCCTAAAGTATCGAAGCCACGATAGCTTGCAAGTACTGATGTCACCATGTTCGGTAATCCGACTTCTTTAGGTGACTCTTCTATATAGCGTGGAGCGACATGTTCGTGTACTGGGTTGTCAGGGTGCCCAAAGGGAGGCATGTCGAGCGTGCCGTAGATCAAGGCAGCGCCGGTTACGCAGACTACAACCAAAGGGAGGATTGAAGAGTGGGCACTTTGCTTTTCCTTTCTACCAGTTAATGCCAGTGTGCCAAGCATGAGTACTGTAGATATGCCCGCACCAACCGATGCCTCGGTGAACGCGACATCAACTGCGTCAAGGTTTACGAATATCAATGCTGACAGAAAACTATATATTCCGAAGAGCATGACGACAGCAAATAAATCTTTCAAAAATATAATGCGTAAAGCAGTGAGCGCCAACATAGCAAGCAGTACCAAGTCGATCAGTTCGGCCATTAGTGCGTTTGCTCCTGTTGTTCTTTCTTGGTTTCAGCAATTGTAAGTAAGCCGCCATGACGGGCTGACTTAGCAAGAGCATGAGAAGCGGTAGGACTGGTAAGCATCAAAAACACCAGTATGAATAAAAGTTTTGCGGTATTTAAATCGAAAGACGTCTGCAAGAGGAGACCGCCTATGATCAGAATGGCTGCAATAGAGTCCGTGACACTCGCTGCGTGAACGCGAGTGAAGAAATCCGGGAATTTAAAAAGTCCAACGGCACCACTTAAGCCGAAGAAAACGCCTGCTATTAGCAGGAGGCTACTAACAATATCTAAGACAAACATGTCCAACCATTATTATTTAAGTTTTATTCAATTGGCGCTGTGTATTCGAAAAAGCGAAGTACCGCAACCATCCCTGTAAAGTTGATTAATGCGTACACAATGGCAATGTCCAGGAAGTCTGGGCGTCCCATCATATAACCGGCGGCCGCAATAAAAAGAACAGTCTTGGTGCCAAACATGTTTACTCCTAGAATACGGTCGTAAACGGTTGGCGCATCGAATGCTCTGGCCAAAGCGATAGCCATAACAACCAAAATAGCGATACAAACAGCAGCGTATATTCCTGTCACTTGTTATTACCCCATATCCCGGCGATTTTATTTTCCATAGCACCTTGTTCGAGTTCTTCTAACGAGGACTTTTGCAGTGCGTGAACAGTCAGTTCACCATCCTCCAAATCTACGCTTAAGGTGCCAGGTGTGAGTGTTATGGAATTTGCGTATAAAACATGATTGCTCGGAGGTATTTCTTTTATATCTATTTTCGCCAAGCTTGGCGAAACCTTATTTGACGAAGTCCAGATCAGTTTTGTAACGTGGGCGCTAGAGCCAATGATCTGCCCAATTAGCCATGGAATGTATCGAATTAATCGTAAACCTGTCCCAATCTCTTGTGGCTCTTCATCTACTTCATCCATACGTTTTAAGACAAAAAGTACGATGATGACAGAAACGGCTCCGAAACTAAGTAATAGTGGTTGGATGTAGCCAGAAAGTAACAACCAGAACGCTGAAAGTAGTACTGCCCATTTAAATATATGCATTTAATGAATACCGGCTTTATTGTTAATTCGAATCATAGCTAGCTGGGGAACGTTGATTTGTAACATTTTTTATATGGTATTTTCAATCATTATAAGAGGTCAATGGTGGTAACACTCTAACCAGAGCTAAATTTCTTGTGAAAGCGCAACAATTTATCTCTATTTGAAGCTAGTCGTATAGTTTCAACTTGTCAACGTAATGCTTGAAAAAAACGCTCATAAACCATTGCTTTTACGCTGGGTATTGAAGTTCAAGCTCGCGTAATATGCACTGCGGATACTGATAGCTCAATAGAAGTACTACAATTATATTGATAGTATTAATCTAT
>NZ_LWFZ01000601.1:0-555 GCF_001635225.1 Oleiphilus sp. HI0086 | reverse complement strand
GTTAAATGTTTTTTTGCCTTTAGGTTTAAGGCTCAATATTCGGCAAGGAGTGCTCAGTTCTAATCAAGCATTCCACCGTTTAAAATTTTAGGGTGTGTGGCACGGTTTCCAACTGTTCCGTTCTGCTGTTTAAGTTTCTCAGGTACATTTTAATTTGTAGAGGCTTCGTCGGTGGTGTGCTCCTAGGGAATCCGGTAAAGTCGCCATCTATGGTGTTTTTGTCTCAAGGCAAGCACTTAGGTTTTAACGTGGTGTTGGTNTAGTTGGGTGTTCTAAAACATCTAACCAGTTCATCAAACATCACTCCGGCCACAAAGAGACGTGGCCTGCGTTGGACGCACGATAGAGCNGTGCGCCGTTTATAAAAGCGTTATGTCTTTGAAATGGCTGAAATTAATCCGCAGTGTTCTACAAATGGTTTGAAATCTCTATCGGTAAAAAGAAGCGGCACCTTATTATCTATACAAAAAGTCGCAATAATCACATCCGCTGTTTTCCTTATCGTAATGCCTCGCTTCCTCAGCAATCGATAATAGTCCGAACATTGCAATACCA
>NZ_LWFZ01000600.1:0-332 GCF_001635225.1 Oleiphilus sp. HI0086 | reverse complement strand
GCTTTAGCTTTCTCTGCTTTAGCTTTCTCTGCTTTAGCCTTCTCTGCTTTAGCCTTCTCTGCTTTGGCTTTNTCTGCTTTAGCCTTCTCAGCTTTAGCCTTCTCAGCTTTAGCCTTCTCAGCTTTAGCCTTCTCAGCTTTAGCCTTCTCTGCTTTGGCTTTCTCTGCTTTAGCTTTCTCTGCTTTAGCTTTCTCTGCTTTAGCTTTCTCTGCTTTAGCTTTCTCTGCTTTAGCTTTCTCTGCTTTAGCTTTCTCTGCTTTAGCTTTCTCTTCTGTTAAAGGCTTTTCCTCTTCCTCCTCCTCTTCCTCTTCCTCTTCATTAATAGGATTATC
>NZ_LWFZ01000599.1:0-531 GCF_001635225.1 Oleiphilus sp. HI0086 | reverse complement strand
GGCAACACAACGGTACTTGCGTTGCCGTATTCTGGATAGCTCCGCAAGTTCTTTATCATTTAGCGCGAAGTAAAACCGCTGATAAGACTCGTTGAAGGAAGGAACGCTGTATAAATCCTCGATTTCCGCGGCAGTGAGAATTGATAGCCGTTTGTCTCTGCTCATTCTTTGACCTAAAGGTCAAAGTGTTGATTTGCACCCAAAACTGACCCACTAAAGCCATATATTTGCATCGAATTTTGACCCACGTATAAACCTATCCCTGCTTCAGCAAAGCAGGAGAAAATGGAGTGATAGACGTGGCTCTACTAAGCGTAATTCGACGCTGGCATATTCGGGAGGGACAATCGATTCGATCGATTGCTCGGAAGACCGGATTGTCACGAAATACTGTTCGTAAATACCTCAATAATAGAAATTTAGACCCAAGCTACCCTGCAAGGAAGTCGCCGAGTAAGCTGGATGACTACGAGAAGACCTTAACCTGCTGGCTTCACCGTGAGGTGAAAAAGCATCGAAAGCAGCGTAAGT
>NZ_LWFZ01000598.1:0-233 GCF_001635225.1 Oleiphilus sp. HI0086 | reverse complement strand
CCAGCGTTCAATCTGAGCCATGATCAAACTCTTCAGTTCAATCTAGTCGAAGCAAAAGCTTCATATACTTGCTCAAGTTACTTACTGTTCAAATAAATTGTACAGGTCGTTGACTTGATAATTTCTTAAGCAACATCCTCTCTAACAAGTTAGATCAGAGTGCTTTATCGTGAAATCATCTCAGCCAGCGCCCACACGAATTGCTTGGTTAATTTTTTAAAGAGCTTGCTTGA
>NZ_LWFZ01000597.1:0-399 GCF_001635225.1 Oleiphilus sp. HI0086 | reverse complement strand
TTTGGTCGATTTGACCGAAAAGTGCCTGGCGAATGGATCTTTAGCCGACAGTTGCCCCACCGGCCTGCCGCAAAGGCTGACAGTACATGGATTGAGAGCTTAGGAGCGTCAATTAAATAAACGAGTCTGCGATGGGCCGAACAGGCTGGGAGTCAGTGGTGGGGCTCGCTCTGGCGGCTGGGTGTGATGGTTAGTATCGGCTTTGGCCGCCTTCTGTTTGAGATGTTTAAGAATCTGCTCGATTATGTCCGGATCCTCAATGCTGGCAATCACTTTGACATGCCCTCCACAGTGCTCGCAAACCTCAATATCAATATTGAAGACTCGCTTAAGTCGCTGCATCCATGTCATGGCATGGTGCCGCTCTTCAGGGGTCTTATCGAGCCAGTCAGTATCGGC
>NZ_LWFZ01000596.1:0-1618 GCF_001635225.1 Oleiphilus sp. HI0086 | reverse complement strand
CAGCATCTCGTGCGTTTGTTTGTAATAAGCTCGCAGGAAGAAAGCTCGACTATTGCTTAGCTTGAAGTAAGCAACTTGAAGGCAGCACTTCCGACCATTGATCGTGGCGAAATCTTCGCCCCAATCAAACTGGAATGCTTCGCCTGGTGCAAAAGTCAGTGGAACATAGACTCGCTTAGCGGCAGTGCTCTTTGCTTCATGTTGCTCTTGTCGCCACTGCCGTGCAAACGCAGCAACACGATCATAGGAACCGGTGTAACCCAGTTGTACTAAATCCTGGTATAGCTGCTTGACTGACTTACGCTGCTTTCGATGCTTTTTCACCTCACGGTGAAGCCAGCAGGTTAAGGTCTTCTCGTAGTCATCCAGCTTACTCGGCGACTTCCTTGCAGGGTAGCTTGGGTCTAAATTTCTATTATTGAGGTATTTACGAACAGTATTTCGTGACAATCCGGTCTTCCGAGCAATCGATCGAATCGATTGTCCCTCCCGAATATGCCAGCGTCGAATTACGCTTAGTAGAGCCACGTCTATCACTCCATTTTCTCCTGCTTTGCTGAAGCAGGGATAGGTTTATACGTGGGTCAAAATTCGATGCAAATATATGGCTTTAGTGGGTCAGTTTTGGGTGCAAATCAACACTTTGACCTTTAGGTCAAAGAATGAGCAGAGACAAACGGCTATCAATTCTCACTGCCGCGGAAATCGAGGATTTATACAGCGTTCCTTCCTTCAACGAGTCTTATCAGCGGTTTTACTTCGCGCTAAATGATAAAGAACTTGCGGAGCTATCCAGAATACGGCAACGCAAGTACCGTTGTGTTGCCGTTGCATTGTTGGGCTACTTCAAATGCAAACCGATCCTGCTCAACCCGAGTTATAAATCCATGCAGGATGACTTGGCATTTATTGCGCGATTTCACTTTAAAGACCTCAAGTTTCGGCGCTTTAGTTTGAAAGCGGACCAAAAATCCCGCATCTATGAGCGTGTTTTATCAATTGCTGGAGTCAACAGCTGGAAAGATAAGCAACATCAACCCCGGCTTGTTGAACATTTGCTGGTCTGCGCTGAAAGCTGGGTGGCACCCCGCGCACTCTTTGACGCAGCAATCGAGTACCTGGCCCACCAGAAGATCGCCATTCCTGCCTATAGTACCCTGCAGAAGATCGTCAGTCAGGTGATTAATCAACATCAGCAACGATTGTATGATCAGATCAATGCCGCTTGCAGCCAAAGCTTAAAGAATATGCTGCAGACACTGGTTTCCGATGAAGACCACTTTACATTGAAGCAGCTGCGCGGGAGCGCTCGCAACTTCACCGGTACCGAGCTGCAGAAAGAGCTGGCGGTGTATAACCATATTCAACCGCTAATGGAGGATGTGACGACTGTACTCGACTCGCTTTCTCTGTCCCAGAAAAACCAGCATCACTATGCCGAACGGGTTGATTATTACGGTGCTAAACTTAAGCGTCAGTCGCCTGCTAACCAATGCTTGTACCTGCTGTGCTATCTGCAGTCTCGGTACCAGCAGGGCTTGGAGCGCATTGCGGAAGGGTTCATCCATCACACTCGACAGGTGAAGCAACGAGCGCATCAGATGGCGCAGGAACGGGT
>NZ_LWFZ01000595.1:0-3516 GCF_001635225.1 Oleiphilus sp. HI0086 | reverse complement strand
TTTATTTAGACAATAAAAAAACCCCAGCAGGATGACCTACTGGGGTTTCTAATAGAAGCCTGACGATGACCTACTCTCACATGGGACCTCCCACACTACCATCGGCGATGCTTCGTTTCACTTCTGAGTTCGGGATGGGATCAGGTGGTTCCAAAGCTCTATGGTCGTCAGACAAAACTTCGGTTGCTGATACTTGATCAACAACACTTAATTCTGCGTCTTTAACAATAGCAAGTAATAGCTAATTTAATCTCTGCTGTCTAACGAAGACTCATATCCAATTTGCGTTACCCGTCGTTGTACGAATAATCATTCACTATAAAACCACTTGGGCGTTATATAGTTAAGCCTCACGAGCAATTAGTACTGGTTAGCTCAATACGTTACCGCACTTACACACCCAGCCTATCAACGTCATAGTCTTTAACGGCTCTTTAGGGGAATTAAATTCCCAGGGAAAACTTATCTTGAAGGGGGCTTCCCGCTTAGATGCTTTCAGCGGTTATCCTGTCCGAACGTAGCTACCGGGCAATGCGTCTGGCGACACAACCCGAACACCAGGGGTTCGTCCACTCCGGTCCTCTCGTACTAGGAGCAGCTCTTCTCAATTTTCCAACGTCCACGGCAGATAGGGACCGAACTGTCTCACGACGTTCTAAACCCAGCTCGCGTACCACTTTAAATGGCGAACAGCCATACCCTTGGGACCGGCTTCAGCCCCAGGATGTGATGAGCCGACATCGAGGTGCCAAACACCGCCGTCGATGTGAACTCTTGGGCGGTATCAGCCTGTTATCCCCGGAGTACCTTTTATCCGTTGAGCGATGGCCCTTCCATACAGAACCACCGGATCACTATGACCTACTTTCGTACCTGCTCGACGTGTCTGTCTCGCAGTTAAGCGCGCTTATGCCATTACACTAACCGCATGATGTCCGACCATGCTTAGCGCACCTTCGTGCTCCTCCGTTACTCTTTGGGAGGAGACCGCCCCAGTCAAACTACCCACCACACAGTGTCCTCGATCCCGATAAGGGACCCGAGTTAGAACCTCAAACATACCAGGGTGGTATTTCAAGGATGGCTCCACCAGATCTAGCGACCTGGTTTCAAAGCCTCCCACCTATCCTACACAAATAGGTTCAAAGTTCACTGTGAAGCTATAGTAAAGGTTCACGGGGTCTTTCCGTCTAGCCGCGGATACGCTGCATCTTAACAGCGATTTCAATTTCACTGAGTCTCGGGTGGAGACAGCTTGGCCATCGTTACACCATTCGTGCAGGTCGGAACTTACCCGACAAGGAATTTCGCTACCTTAGGACCGTTATAGTTACGGCCGCCGTTTACCGGGGCTTCGATCAAGAGCTTCGCATACGCTAACCCCATCAATTAACCTTCCGGCACCGGGCAGGTGTCATACCCTATACGTCCACTTTCGTGTTTGCAGAGTACTGTGTTTTTAATAAACAGTCGCAGCCAACTGGTATCTTCGGCCGACCTCAGCTTACAGAGCAAGTCTGATCACCAAAATCGGCGTACCTTCTCCCGAAGTTACGGTACCATTTTGCCTAGTTCCTTCACCCGAGTTCTCTCAAGCGCCTTGGTATTCTCTACCTGACCACCTGTGTCGGTTTGGGGTACGGTTCCTATATATCTGAAGCTTAGAGGTTTTTCCTGGAAGCAGAGCATCAACCACTTCAATCTCTAAAAGAGATCTCGTCATCAGTTCTCAGCCTTAAGGACCCGGATTTGCCTAAGTCCTCAGCCTACAACCTTAAACATGGACAACCGTCGCCATGCTGGTTTAGCTTTCTCCGTCTCCCCATCGCAATATATACAAGTACAGGAATATTAACCTGTTTCCCATCGACTACGCTTCTCAGCCTCGCCTTAGGGGCCGACTCACCCTGCGCCGATTAACGTTGCGCAGGAACCCTTGGTCTTCCGGCGAGGGGGTTTTTCACCCCCTTTGTCGTTACTCATGTCAGCATTCGCACTTCTGATACCTCCACCCAACTTCTCAATTGAGCTTCATCAGCTTACAGAACGCTCCTCTACCATATCTAAAAGATATCCGCAGCTTCGGTGTACAGTTTGAGCCCCGTTAAATCTTCCGCGCAGGCCGACTCGACTAGTGAGCTATTACGCTTTCTTTAAAGGATGGCTGCTTCTAAGCCAACCTCCTAGCTGTCTAAGCCTTCCCACATCGTTTCCCACTTAACTGTAACTTTGGGACCTTAGCTGGCGGTCTGGGTTGTTGCCCTCTCCACGACGGACGTTAGCACCCGCCGTGTGTCTCCCGTGATCGCACTCCTGGGTATTCGGAGTTTGCATGGGGTTGGTAAGTCGGGATGACCCCCTAGCCCAAACAGTGCTCTACCCCCCAGGGTGATACACGAGGCGCTACCTAAATAGCTTTCGAGGAGAACCAGCTATCTCCGAGTTTGATTAGCCTTTCACTCCTAGCCACAAGTCATCCCCTCATTTTTCAACATAAGTGGGTTCGGTCCTCCAATCAGTGTTACCTGATCTTCAACCTGCTCATGGCTAGATCACTCGGTTTCGGGTCTAATCCCAGCAACTAAACGCCCTATTAAGACTCGGTTTCCCTACGGCTCCCCTATACGGTTAACCTTGCTACTAAAATTAAGTCGCTGACCCATTATACAAAAGGTACGCAGTCACAGAACAAGTCTGCTCCCACTGCTTGTACGCATACGGTTTCAGGATCTATTTCACTCCCCTCACAGGGGTTCTTTTCGCCTTTCCCTCACGGTACTGGTTCACTATCGGTCAGTCAGGAGTATTTAGCCTTGGAGGATGGTCCCCCCATCTTCAGACAAGATAACACGTGTCCCGTCCTACTTAATATGTGACTATTGAATCTTCGTGTACGGGGCTATCACCCACTATGGCCGCACTTCCCAGAGCGTTCCACTAATTCAATAATCATCGGCTAATCCCCGTTCGCTCGCCGCTACTAAGGGAATCTCGGTTGATTTCTTTTCCTCCGGGTACTTAGATGTTTCAGTTCTCCGGGTTTGCTTCTTACACCTATGTATTCAGTGCAAGATATCTAACTTATGTTAGATGGGTTTCCCCATTCGGAAATCGTTGGGTCAAAGCTTGTTTACCAGCTTACCAACGCTTATCGCAGGTTACTACGTCCTTCATCGCCTCTGACTGCCAAGGCATCCACCGTATGCGCTTAGTCACTTAACTATATAACCCGAAGTAGTCTTCTAAGACGACCTTTTACCATCTTAGTACTTAAGCTATATATATGACCATTCGTAACGTTTTCGCCGGATAACGCTTGATATGAATCTCATTTCTTTCGTTATCCATGATTAAATTATTCGCTGATATGTGAATAATCTAATCACTTAGCAATGAGTTGCATTATGTCATCACAACATAAAACAACGTCTACTATTACTTACCTAATTGTTAAAGAGCTTCTAATCGCATGATTAGAAATAAATACACTTTACTTAATTCAAACTTAAACCAAGC
>NZ_LWFZ01000594.1:0-765 GCF_001635225.1 Oleiphilus sp. HI0086 | reverse complement strand
GCTGGGGGCCGGTGGCGATGCGGTAAGTCACCGAGGAACCGTGCATTTGCGTGAGTACATCTCCTCCTTCCTCGTCCAGCGTCAACCAGGTATTCTCGGCATCTCGCTCCAACAGACCGCGTTTTTCCAGGCAGCGAGCGACCCGGTGGCTGAGGGTGTTAACGAGCGCATTGAGTTCATGTTGAGTGGGTGCCTTGACCCGATGGAACCGCCGTTGGCCATAGGTATCTTCGGCGTATACGCCATCGAGAAATAGCATGTGGTAATGGACATTAAGGTTGAGCGCAGAACCAAAGCGTTGGATCAACGTCACTGCACCGGTTTGTGCGGTAGCCTTGGTAAAACCAGCCTGCCTAATTAAATGCGTAGAGACTGTGCGGTAGACAATGCCTCACACTTTACCCATCAGCTCTGGATGGCGAGCCAGCAGGAATCGTAACTGGAAGGGAAAGCTCAGCACCCACTGGCGTATGGGAACTNTGGGAAACACCTCATCCACCAAGAGCGCGGCACTCTCCGCCATCCGGCGGGCACCACAGCTGGGGCAGAACCCTCTGCGCTTGCAGCTAAATGCGACCAATCGTTCATGATGGCAATCCTCGCAGCGGACACGCAAAAAGCCATATTCCAGCCGACCACATTGGAGAAAATCTTCGAACTCTCTCTGAACGTAACGAGGCAAGCTTTGTCCCTGACCCTCCAACGAGGACTTAAAGACAGGATAATGTTCCTGAACCAATTGATAGAGGAGCGTCTTTTCGGGCT
>NZ_LWFZ01000593.1:0-8605 GCF_001635225.1 Oleiphilus sp. HI0086 | reverse complement strand
GAATATCTTCTTCAATTATAGAACGCTGAGAGTAAGGAAGATCAGATATTTTCTGGTGAACATTACTCAAACCATTGTTAGGGTTCACACCCAACTCTTCAAACTTCGCCTGATGCTTTTCAAAAAGTTCTTTGAAGTAAACAGTAACCGCATGCCCAAATACGATCGGATGCGAGACCTTCATCATGGTGGCTTTAACATGTAGAGAGAACAACAAGTCAGCTCTTCTTGCACCTTCCATCTCTTCTTCAAAGAACTGACGCAAAGCTTTAACACTCATAAACATGCCATCGATCACTTCTTTCTCAATGACAGCTGTCTTTTCTTTAAGTACGGTCACTTTTCCATCTGCTTCAACAAGTTCAATACGAACATTGCCAGCTTTTTCAATTACCGTAGACTGCTCTTGGTCGTAAAAGTCGCCGCTACGCATATGGGCAACATGTGTACGTGACGCCTGACTCCACTTACCCATGGAGTGTGGATATTTACGCGCATAGGCTTTAACGGAAGGTGGCGCGCGACGATCTGAATTACCTTCACGCAGAACAGGGTTTACCGCACTACCCAACACTTTGGCATACTTTGCTTTAATCTCTGTTTCTTGCTCGCTGCCAGCTTCGTCGGGGTACTCAGGAATATCATAACCCTGATCCTGTAGCTCTTTAATTGCTTCTTTCAACTGAGGAATTGATGCACTGATATTCGGCAATTTAATAATATTGGCTTCCGGATGTAGCGTTAATTCGCCCAACTCAGCTAACGCGTCTGGTACGCGTTGCTCTTCAGTCAGTTTCTCGGGGAAGGCTGCCAAGATACGTGCAGCTAAAGAAATGTCGCTCTCATCAACGGACACGCCAGCGGCGGAAGTGAAAGCGTTGAGTATAGGAAGTAAGGAATAGGTTGCCAGTGCTGGCGCTTCATCTGTTTTTGTGTAGATAATCTTGGATATTTCTGTTGTCATTTTTTCCCCAAACTGTACCGGTAGGATAACCAATGGAACTAATTTTACACACTGAGGACCTGACAACTCGTGATCACCAGACCCAGCGAAAATTATGCGTAAACGCTAGTGTAGCTAAAAAAGGAAGAAATTTCCCCTTCTACTTAAGTTTTATAACAAATTCAAAAGAGATAGTACTGAAATAAGATGGCATAATTATGTCAATAAAGGCGATATCCTTCATTCAAGTTTTCTGCTGAGGTTTTGGCCCTCTATTACTCGAATGCTCCATCCAGAATCATCTGACGAAAAAGCGCTGCAATTGACGTTTCTAAAGCCAGGACCTCATCACGTCGAGTAACAATTAAGGAGTAACTTTCGATTTCATTTGCCCCAGCATAAACATCAACACGCCCCTTATTAGCAAAAAACTCTCCCACCAATAGCAACTCCCCCCCGATACGTTCATAGAGCTCCAAAGCCACCAAATAACAGTGAGAGCCCGATGCTGGTAAAATACCAAAAGTCAGCACTGAAGCCGTATAAGACGCACCATCACTTGCCGCATCACCAAGCCCTTCACACGCACCGCCATCAGGGAAGGCAGATATCAACTTCGCCACATAAGTTGCTTCTTCTGGAGAAGCTTTTCTAAACCCAAACTTTGAGGCCACATTCGCGAACATTTGACCGACCTCAAGCGACGAGTGATGCAGCTCATAAAGCCCCCCACCTTCTTGAGACGCAAGAATCAACTGACTTCTATCAACATGCAAGGCAGAAGATGAAATCTTAGCATTACTCGCATTAACTAAATATTGCCTCGCGTCTGACGTCGTTGTTGAACAGGCCGATAACAGGCCCAGCAAACACATCAACAATAGTAATTTCATTTCTATCTGAGCCACAATTTAATCTCACCCTATTTATAGATGGGCTGGCATTCGCTCTCAACACCTGCCGATAAACTTCTAAATCACTGATAAACATAGTAACACGCCACCCATTTCTGAACACTTAAATAACTGTCAGCTTTTTTTACACAATAAACAAAAAAACCATAGAAAGAAAAATATCAAATAACTTATCCTACTGTTATATATATATTTTATGGATCATTGGCACAACTAATGCTTTGAACAACAGTTATAATTAACGGACTATTTTGTAGTCGTCATTTAATTACAAATAAGGAAAATTACATGAAACTTAAGCAGCTTTTAGCAGCAGCAACTTTAGCAGTTACCTCTGTATGCGCTCTTGCAACACCTCAGTACACTGGTGAAACGTCCGCAACAAACATCAACCTTGGCTCACAAGGAAACGGTTATTACCTTTGGACAACTGAAGGCAATGACTATCAATGGAATGTTCGTTGGAGAAGCCCAAATGTATCATCAAACGCCACATGGTTTGGTAGCTTCGAAGTCGTAAATGGCAGCTCTCCTACAGCTACAACCATTAGCTTTGACGGCAGTGACTACACCTCTACAAGCAACTGGGGCAATACTATCAACTGGACTGCAAAAACAAATAGCAATGGCTATGATGGGTTTACCTTTGACCTTGACAAAGACACAAAGCTTACTCGCTTTAACTTGGGTTCAAGCCTTTTTGCTGACCTGGAAGACAACACAACAGATCCAGGCACTGAAGACTTCGGCATCTTCATCGGCCAAAACTATGCAACACCAAACGTTCTAGTTGGTAGCAAGCCATATACGAAGTACAAAAATGTTGACGGCGTAATCGTAGAATCGCGCGGTGACGGCATCCACCAGTCATTCGAAGTATCAGTTGCAGAGCCAGGCACTCTAGCTCTTCTAGGTCTTGGTTTGGCTGGTCTAGGTTTCGCTCGTCGTAAGCAAGCTTAATCTAGCACTCGCAAGTAATAATAAAAAAGCCTCGCATTTGTGAGGTTTTTTTATGCCTATCAATCTTGTCTAAAACCACCCACTATTTAAGTCATCTTTACACGACCAGTATTGCTCACTATATTTTTTAGCCCGAGCCTCAACCTTCTTCGCTACCTTTTTTAGCCAAGGTTTTTTTTCATAACTAGCTCTACGATAACCACCATGCCCTTCGTGATAATTTAGGTATTGTGCGTAGGCATCCCATTTACTAACCTTGTTTATCTTGCTACTTCGATTCATATACCAACCGACAAAATCAATCGCATCATCAAAATCATCGCGATCTGCAAAGGTGCTCCCGGCGTCAGCTACATATTCTCCCCAAACAGGAGTCTTAGCCTGAGAATAACCATACGCATCGCTCGCTCGACCGATAGGAATAAATCCAAGGAAGTACTCCATCGGCGGTGCCGCATCGTATTTAAAAGATGACTCTTGATACATTATGGCCATTGGAATGTGAACAGGGACTCCCCAGCGTTCCCGTACATCGAGCGCGGCATCATGCCAGTCTGGCTTTTCTTCGAATATTTTACAAATATTTTGAGGTTGTTCAGGCGGCAAGCTGGAGCAGCCAGCCAGACTTAAACCTCCAAGCAAAAGAAAACTAAAGCGATAATTAGACAAGCTCTCCCTCCTTACTTTTACCTATTCTCCAGATAAAGATCACCAACATCTGAACCAAAATTAGCGGAATAGCGTAGATAAGCAGGCTATTCCAGCCAACACTATAAATAACTACTCCACTAGATATTGATGCCGCAGCCTGGAATACAAACACAAAAAAGTCATTAAAACCCTGTACTTTATACCTCTCGGCAGGTTGGTACACTTTAGGAAGCAAAACCGTACCTGCGACAAATAGAAAGTTCCAACCAATACCTAGCAACACCAATCCAAGCCAATAATGCATCACATTCTGACCTGAAAGCGCTATCATCAAACACACCGTATAAGCTGCCAAACCAGCCAGCATCAAGCGATATTCACCAAACTTTGAAATCAGATATCCACTCACTAAGGAAGGCAAGAACATCGCAAGAATATGGCTCTGAATAACCCATTTAGTATCTTCTAAAGAATGCCCTTCCATGACATGCATACTGACGGGCGTAGCGGTCATAACATAACTCATCACCGCATAACCTATGGTTGCCGACATCACCGCCACCCAAAATAAGGATGAATGCATGATATCAATTAAAGGACGGCCGCCGAGTTCTTCCTCACCCCCTGTCACGACAACGGGCTGAAAAAACAACATAACAACACCACTTAATAAACAAAGAATTGAAAGCAGAGTAAACGAGCCCGAAAAGGGCACTTCATGCAACGCCCTCCCCAGATGAGCCAGCTCTGGCCCTAGTATCGCCGCAATAAGCCCACCCAACAACACGAAGGATGCAGCTTTTGGTGCCAGATATGGCTCAACACTCTCCATTGCCGCAAAACGATATTGCTGAATAACGGCCAGGGCACCACCTAGCAATACAGTACTCAAACAAAACAACCAAAAACTTTCATAAGATATAGAAATCGCAGCAAAACATGATACCAAAGCGCTATATAAGGAGGCAGCCAAAAAGATCTTTTTTCTACCGAAACGCTGCATTAGACGCGAGACCGGAATCACGGCACAGGCGGTACCAATAACAATGCCCGCTACAGGCAATGTGGAAAGTTCTGGATCAGGAGCAAGCGATGCCCCGACCAAACCACCGATAAACACAACCATTGGCGCAATACACAAGCCCAGCGCACCAGATAACAATAAAACCAATACATTTCTATTCATTCCAAGCAAGGTTCTTCCTCATATATCCTTTTTCATGCTATCTACCGCGCAGGCTATTCACCAAGCGTATAAATCGTCTTTGCCATACGCAAATGACGCTGTATATAATGGACACCACCATTAGCCAACTAGCAAGGCAATTACTATGCAACAATATCACGTCTATGGTTTAGGCGCCGCCCTCGTCGATACTGAAATTGAAGTCACCGATGAATTCCTATCCCAAGCTAATATTGAGAAAGGTCTAATGACCTTGGTGGATGAAACCCGCCAAGCCGAAATACTAGAGCTAATGAAAGAACACTTGGTTGGTAGTAAAAGAGCCAGCGGCGGCTCGGCATGCAACTCGATTATCGCTGCCAGTTACTTCGGTGCCAAGACCTATTATTCCTGCAAAGTATCAGACGACGAAAACGGCCTATTCTTCCAACAAGATACCCAAGCAGCGGGCGTGACCACAAGCGATAAAGCCCACCCGAATGGTACAACCGGAAAATGTCTGGTTATGATTACCCCTGACGCCGAACGAACCATGAATACATTCTTGGGCGTAAGCGCTGAATTAGATGAAGCACAGCTTGATGCTAAAGCTATTGCTCAATCTGAATACCTGTATATCGAAGGCTATCTCGTTACATCACCTAGTGGCAAACAAGCGGCCATCAAAGCACGGGAAATTGCCGAGCAGCAGGGTGTAAAAACGGCAATTTCCCTCTCTGACCCAGGAATGGTCGAGTTCTTTGGCGAAGGGCTAAAGGAAATGATCGGCCAACAGGTTGATTTATTATTCTGCAACAAAGACGAAGCACTCGCCTGGACACAAAGCAATAACATCGAAGATGCTGCTGAAAAGCTTAAAGAAACTGCAAAGTCTTTTGCAATTACTTTAGGAAAAGATGGCGCTCTCGTTTATGACGGCAATGAAATCTCAATAGTCGCTGGCGTTGAAGCAAAAGCAATCGATACAAATGGAGCCGGCGACATGTTCGCAGGTGCATTTCTTTATGCAATCACTCATGACCAAACCTTTGCCCAAGCAGCAACGCTTGCTAACAGAGCCGCAGCTCAAGTGGTGAGTCAGTACGGCCCGAGACTCAGACCAGAACAACATGCAGATCTGAAGTTCTAGATAAATATTCTTCCCGTTTAACAGCCTCGACTCATGAGGCTGTTAAATCTTATCACGACCTGAAACTGCAGATTAAAGCTCCCGTTGTTCCCTTTTCCAAATCTTCGACTACACTATTAAAATGTGAAACTTAAGGTAAGCTGTATAAAACTAAACACATTGCCTTTTTCCAATAACGCTGTTTATAATCGAAGGGCGTTACTTACAAAAAATGATTCAAGGAATTGCTATGAAAAAACTAATTTTAGGTGCATTCATTCTTTCTGCTCCATTTACTGCAATGGCTGCCGGCGGTCACGGTCCTGCAGGGTGCGGCTTAGGTACTGAAGTTATTTTCAAAAATGCAGATGAATGGCATGAGCACGTTCTTGCCGCAACAACTAACGGAATAGCCAGCCAAACTTTTGCTATGACCTCAGGCACACTTGGCTGTGAAGATGCAAACGGCCCTCTAAAAGTCCAAGTATCCCTTTTTATAGATAAAAACCTTGACCAACTGGCTCAAGACACTGCAATTGGTGAAGGTGAAACACTTGCTGCACTATCTGAACTTGTTGGCGTTGCTAAAGAAGATGCTGCTACATTCAATGCTGCATTGAAAGCAAGCTTTGACCAAATCTTTATGTCTGAAGCAACAACTTCTGGTGACGCATACCAAGCATTGGTTAGCGTAATGAGCCAGAACAAGACTCTTGCTAAATACCTAGGCTAATTAGCCTCGTTTAATCTACGCTTACGCTAGATCTAGAATCTAAAAAAGGGCACAATTTGATGCCCTTTTTTTGTGCCAGTTAAAAGACCGGCATTCACCCTAACGAGAGATATCATGCACTGCCCTTACCATTACATTCTGGTGAATGTAGCTTTTCTTGCCTGTCTAAGCTTTAACTCTCTCGCGCAAACGATACCAGATTCAAAACTTACTTCCCTAGCGGATAATGAACAATGGCTCGACCTTCTTCATTTTCACCAAATAGGCTTTATTCCGCGATTTGAAAGTCAGGTTGATGACGACAGTTTTTTTATCGCTCCAGACGGAAAGTACTCGCCAAAGTCTGAGCTCAAGGCTAATATTGCAGCGTTTACTGGCGACAGCAGCAACCTTGAGCTTATTTGCCAGTTCCCTGCTCGTTTTCATTGGCTAACACAACAACTCCCTGAATTGAACTTCCCCGAAGCCAAGTGCCCAGATTATGAGGACTGGTTCGCCAAGATCGACCCTAAAAGCTTAACCTTAAGCTTCCCGGCGGCCTATCTGAACAGCCCCTCCTCAATGTTTGGACATACCTTTATTCGTATAGATCGCGCCTCTGGCAGTAATGCACTACTAGACTACAGCATCAACTTTGCCGCCAATGCCAACCCTGACGATAATGAGCTAGTCTTTACCTATAAAGGTCTTTCCGGTGGCTACCCCGGTGTCTTTACAATTCTCCCCTACTATGAAAAAGTCAAAGAATACAGCCACCTGGAGTCACGCGACGTTTGGGAATACGCTTTAGACCTGACACAAGAAGAGGTCGAACAGTTTGTCCGACACACCTGGGAAATAAGAACGGTTCATTTTGATTATTATTTTGTAGATGAAAACTGCTCCTACCAATTACTCACCTTATTGGATGCAGCCAGCGAACGCTTTAACTTCGTCGACGCCTTCAAACTCAGCGCAATCCCTTCCGATACAGTACGCGCCATTGAACAAGCAGGAGCGGTAAAGCACGCACGTTTTCGCCCTTCTACCTTAAGCCTGATGACTCAGATGATCGATAACTTAAGCGATGATGAGATCCACCTTGCCAGGAACTTGGTAGAAGATAACAAGCTTGCAACAAACCACTTGCAAAGATTGGATACAGAAAGTCAGGCAAAGGTTTTGGAATTGGCCTACCAATACAGCCGCTACCTGGCAGTGAGAAAAAAATCCGACCTTCCACACCTTGGCAAACGAACGATCGAACTACTTTCGACTAGAAGTAAGATCGATAAGACTAAAGTATTTCCAGACTTTCCAACACCTAAGTATCGTGACGATCAAGGACATAACTCACGCCGATTAACGCTAGCCGGCGGTTATGACGGCAGCCACCATTTCCAGCAACTGGAAATTCGAGCAGCATACCATGATCAACTGGATGCCTTACCTGGCTATATTCAAGGCGCTAAACTTGAAATGCTTAACATGAAAGTTCGTCGTACCGAGGTAAATAACGAGGCAAAGACTCGACTCCAAGAACTGAAACTCATCGATATTGCCTCCTACACACCTCGAAACCTACTAATTACACCAATTTCCTGGCATGTTGCGACAGGCTTTTATCGACCTCGCAGCGCCCCTGAAGAGTTAAGCAGTTTTTTGAATGCTGGTGGAGGGCTGAGTTATGAATATCTTGGGCAGCGTCTATACATCCTTACTGACGGAGAACTGAATCTCGATAATGATATCGATAAAGGCTACTGGTTAGCAGCAGGCCCCCGACTTGGCTGGCTAAGCCAGCATGAAGACTGGAACCTAAAGCTAGAAGCCTATCGCCCCTTTGATCTCTTCGGCGCTAAGTTCAAGCGCTTGGATATTGAGCTTGGCTTTAGCTTCAACCTTGGTGCTCAATGGCAAATCCGGGCACAAACGGCTTACCACAGCTTTTATCAGCAACAAACCAAAGAACAAGCCTATCAGCACTCCTCCAGTTTTTCTCTGGTTCATTATTTTTAAGAGTAAGAAAAAGGGTTTCTCAATCGAAAACATACATTCCCTCGTCTCGCTGGCAGGGTTAGCGCGGGGTAGACTCAGCGAGGGGTGGAACCCTCTGCCTACAGATATGAGG
>NZ_LWFZ01000592.1:0-423 GCF_001635225.1 Oleiphilus sp. HI0086 | reverse complement strand
TGGCTCCCGATAAAGAACGCTAATGCTCACTTTCAATCATTCACTCGATAATCAATCTGGCTGTTTCATCCTTATCAATTAAGTCTACTTGAACGTCCGACTAGCGGACAAAATTACCCTAGAATGTTGACCCAAATAGACGCGAGATCAATACGGGTACGGCAGTCTCTACGCGTAGAATTCTTTCGCCTAAATGAACTCCTTCAAAACCGGCTTCTTTGAGCTTGTTTACTTCATACTCAGTAAAGCCACCTTCGGGGCCGATGATTAAGGTGCAGGCTTCTTCGAGATGATGTGGGCAGACCTGTTCTTCTCTAGGGTGGGCGACTAGTTGGCGTGTACCTTTGGAAAGTGCAGGTAATNCATCTTCAACAAAGGGCTTGAAGCGCTTTTTGATATGAATTTCGGGCATCACGGTATCCT
>NZ_LWFZ01000591.1:0-7530 GCF_001635225.1 Oleiphilus sp. HI0086 | reverse complement strand
CAATGCTGTTCAGTGCGGTTCTGCCAGGGCTGTATTGTTAATAAACCCGGAAATCTGCACAGCGCATTTAAATTTTCGTGATAGAGATAGTCACTTTATCTTTGGTGATGTCTGTACCGCAATCGTGATAGAGAGAGCTGACACAGTATCTTGTGATGACTCGTTCGAAGTTGTCAGCGCAAAATTAAAGACAACCTTCTCCAATAATATTCGTAATAATTTTGGATTCCTGAATCGTTGTGCTCCCGGCAGTGAAGGCTTTAGTGATAAGCTATTTGTTCAGCAAGGGCGAAAAGTATTCAAAGAGGTATCTCCACTCGTTGCTAAAATGATCAATGAGCACTTGGCGGAAAACGAGCTTAGCGCTGAACACCTAAAACAGATGTGGCTCCATCAAGCTAACTTAAGCATGAATCAGCTTATCGCCAAGCGTGTATTAGGTCGTGCAGCAGAGGTTTCTGAGGCACCTGTTATACTGGATGAATATGCGAATACTAGCTCGGCCGGTTCTGTGATTGCATTTCATAAGCATCGATCAGAACTCGAAACCGGTGATTATGGTGTACTTTGCTCTTTCGGTGCAGGCTATTCTGTTGGTAATATAATCCTAAAGAAACTATAACAACTAAAAAGTAAGCAGAACTATAATAAGAGATTAAGTATGCGCTTTTGTTACCACGCTCTAATTTTATTATTTCTAAGTACCTTTACGCTTAATGCATTCGCTAATGATGAAGCAGAAGAGCCTTATTATGACCCTAGATACGCAGAAATAGATCCTTATGAGTCATTTAATCGAAGCATGTTCGTATTGAATGATAATTTGGATGAGTATCTCGCCACTCCCTTGGCAAAGCTTTACAGATTTGTAACGCCCGGTTTTGTCGATAAAGGTGTTACCAACTTTTTTGGCAACCTCAATGATGTCGAAACCTTTGTTAACTCTTTGCTGCAGGCTAAGTTTCACAACGCGGTTGTTTCTCTTAACCGAGTTATCTACAACACTGTTTTTGGCATAGGCGGCTTGTTTGATGTTGCGACCTCATTTGGCCTGGAAGCCAGCGATGAAGATTTTGGACAAACACTTGGTTATTGGGGTTATGAAGAGTCTACCTATCTTGTGTTACCTGTTCTAGGGCCATCTACCGTCAGAGACTTTAGCGGACAAATAGTAGATTACGTTGCCGACCCGGTTGACTATCTTGTCGAATTCTCAACTGAAGAAAGTATTGCTCTAAAGGCTGTTGATTTAATAGATACACGAGCAGACCTGCTAGCTGCGAACAACTTATTATTCAAAGAAGACCGCTACGCCTTCTTCAGGAGTGCCTATTTGCAAAATCGAAACTTCCTTATTAAAGATGGCGAAGTAGAAGACCCGTTCGCTGATGATGAAGATTTTGATTACGAGGACTTCTAATATCAGGCTTATTTAACATAAGTTCACAGGGCTTAATACAAGTTCAATATATCTGCAGAAAAAAATAACCTATAGTTGATTGATGGGATAAAAGATAAAATCAACTATATGGCTCGCTTTAAGATGCACACCACGATAAAAAAAGAAAAACAAAGAATGTCGCAGGCTACCTCATTCCTTGAATGGAAGGACGCCGCTCAAACACTCGACTCCATGCAACATAATGATGCCTGGAAAGACAATATTGCTTCTGATGTATATAACTACGAACTTATTTCTGATCGACTCTGTCTTTTAAGAGAGCACAAGCAAAATGGTGATCTCACCGCTTTGTATCGAGACATTCGCGAAGGCTTGCATCATGACCTTGGCAATATGGGTGACATACGCCTTTATAACCAATGCTATTACGGCACCAAAACACTCATTGAAGAATACGTTGAAGAAGTTTGCGATTGCCTTTCCTATCTTTGCGATAGGCAAACCTCTGATATGCCATCAAATAAAAAGTTAGATTTTTTTAAAGATGTACTTTTATCCTTCGGTCGCCCCGCATTATTGCTAAGTGGCGGCGCTTCCTTAGGAGTCTTCCATATCGGTGTTGTAAAGGCCCTGTGGGAGCATGGCTTATTGCCAGATGTCGTAACTGGCTCAAGCGCCGGTTCTATCATTGCTGCCGCCTTAGGGACGCATACCGATGACGAACTACCTTCCTTGTTTGACCCTAATACCCATAATATGAAAGCCTGGAAGTGGATGGGCCTATTGAATGGTATTAAAGGCAAAGGCTTTATGGATCAGCGTCAGCTGCAAGACTATATTCGTAGTTATGTAGGTGAATACACGATGCAAGAGGCCTACGAGAAGACGGGGCGGAGTATTAATATCACTGTTTCGCCTGTCCAGGCTCATCAAAAGGCTAGATTATTGTCAGGTTACACATCTCCATACATGCTAACGTGGAGTGCATCGTTAGCGTCTTGCGCAGTTCCAGGAATTTTCCCCCCGGTTAAACTGCTTAAGAAAGATGAACATGGACACAACGTACCGTATATGCCCCGCTTACGCTGGGTTGATGGCAGCATGGTTAGCGACTTGCCAATCGAGCGCCTAATGCACCTCTACGATGTTAATTATTCTATCGTAAGTCAAACCAATCCTCATGTAGTGCCTTTGCTGGAACGAACAAAAGGGCTGTCTAGTAATCGTTTCTTAAAATTACCCCTAGCGCTTGTTAAAGCCGAAGCAAAATTTCATGGCCAGGCAGTGAGTGACTATATAAGAACTCATACCAAATCTGAGATGCTTCGACAAGTTTCTGGTCATGCTTATTCTATGATGTCTCAGAATTATTATGGCGACGTCACTGTTGCTCCAAATTACAAGCTTGGGCACTATATGAAGCTGCTTAGCAATCCCGATACGAAATTCATGAAGGAGTTAATGCTTCAGGGTGAGCGCGCGACATGGCCTAAATTAGCGATGATTCGTACACATTCCAAAATAAGCAAGACACTCGAGAGCTGCATTTCCCGCTTAAAGACTGATGTTAGAACGCATCGTGGGAGCCTTAGTTTAATTGATGATCATAAGGCAATCCGTTAGCGAGTGTAAGGACTTGCTTTTGGCGAGCCCTGTCTTTAAGCTTTGCGTTTGCTACCAAGCTAAACTTCGCAACTACGCTAAGCTGACGTCATGTATCAGGACTTTTTTGGTCTTAAAGAACTACCTTTTTCTATAGCGCCTGATCCCAGGTATCTATATATGAGTGAACGTCATAGAGAGGCGCTTGCTCATCTTTTATATGGTGTATCCGGGCAGGGCGGTTTTGTTGTTCTTACAGGTGAAGTTGGAACAGGAAAGACGACAATTTGCCGTTGTTTTTTAAATCAGATTCCAAAAAATACCGACGTAGCATTCATCATAAATCCGAAGCTCTCGGCACGTGAGCTTATGGCATCAATATGTGATGAGCTTGGAATAGCGTACCCCGATTCAGCATCAATTAAAGTCTTAAATGACCTAATTAACAGCTACCTGCTTGATGCACACGCTAACAATCGCCACACCGTACTCATTATCGATGAAGCTCAAAACCTTAGAGTTGATGTACTAGAGCAGCTGCGCTTGCTTACTAACCTTGAAACATCTGAAAAGAAATTACTTCAGATAATTTTGCTTGGGCAACCCGAATTAAGGGAAGTGCTAGCTCAGAATGATTTAAGGCAGCTCGCTCAAAGAATCACTGCAAGATACCACCTGTGTGAGCTGAGTAAAGTTGAAGTTGGTGCTTATGTTAATTGTAGATTATCGGTTGCGGGGCGACGCGGGCGTTTATTTAATCAAAAAGCAATAAAAACTCTTTTTAACTTGAGTGGTGGCGTACCGCGATTAATTAATCTTATTTGCGACCGCGCCTTGCTCGGTGCTTATGCAATGCAAGAGGATGTTATTGATGCAAAACATATTAAGAGCGCATACGCGGAAATACAGGGGCCAAAGTTTAAGCAGCCACTAAAACTAAGTTCGTCAATCAAAAGGGGGATAATTGCTGTCCTGCTAACAATAATTGCCAGTATTGGAGTATTTGCTTTGGACAAGCGATACGACAACAGAATAGCTGAGCTGGAAAGTATAATCTCTTCTTCCAAAACAGAGCCCGAGCTGCACCCAGCCTCAGTAAAACAAATCACTCCTGAAGAGGGCGACGACTCCAAGGCTATATCAGAAAGCGGTACTTCAGCAGAAGAAGTGGCAGATTTACAGCAATTTTCAACTACGGAAAAAAGCCCCGCTAAGGCTCCTTATGCTGATAACTCATCAATACAGATCCCGATCATTAACGACCTATCTTCTCTCAAAACCCAGAAAGATGATCGATATCATGCATATCGCATGATTTTAGAGCGTTGGGGAATCGACTATCCTTTAGCCCCCTTTATGCTGGCCTGTGATTACGCCGAAATGTACGGTCTTAAGTGCTTGCATAAAAATGGTAATTGGCGCTCGTTACTAAAGTTAGACCGACCCGCGGTGTTAACCCTAGTCAATGACTATGGCGAGTCGCTATATATCGCAATACTGGGGGTTGAAGGTAGTGATGCCTTGGTTTCACATAAGAATGAGAAGTATTGGGTTTCTCTTGACGAAGTTGATCGCTACTGGTTTGGGGAGTACTCAATTGTTTGGAAGGTTCCTCCTTACAAATCGAATCTCGTAATGCCAGGACAGAAAAAAGAAGAGGCATGGTTGAGGAAAAGCTTGTCTCGACTCAGTCAGTATAAAGCCAATAAAAGCGAACCAATTGAAGACCAGATTAAGCGCTTTCAAGCCAGCTCAGGCCTTGTGCCTGACGGCATCGCGGGCAGCATGACGCTGATTCATATAAATTCGCGCCTTAACTTAGGCGTCCCTCGACTTATGGGGGCGAATTAGCATGTCATACATTTTAGACGCCTTGAAAAGGTCAGAACAGGATAGGCATCAAGAGAAGGTTTCTTCGATTAATAACGATATGATGGTAATGCCAAGGAATATGTCGCGACAGCCTCTTTGGCCTTACCTCCTAATATTTGTCCTTTTACTTAATGCAGGTGCGTTGATATTTTATTTTCTAGGCAGCAATTCTACTGATGAGAGTGGAAGCTCTGAAAATAGCCTGTTAACTGACAATAAAGCACTCTCCTCGACTGAGCCGGACATTAAGGATACTGGCCGTAAAACCAAGGCACTTCCATCCCATCTCATTGATAAAGCACCCATTCAAGCAAAGCCTCTTCCTATTCTAAAGGATGACTTTTCCGATAAACGCTCTGCTAAGGAGGATAAAGAGCCAGTCGAAGCTGACGATGTTATCCGACCTAAAGCGGGTGTTAAGCGCATCAGCCCGCCGCTTGCCGAGCCTTATTCCGAAGCAGCCCCGGTTTCTAAAGCTGTCGAGGAAAAAATATTGCCGACAAGTGTGAACGACGAGAGCGATAGAAGCAAACAAATTAGTAGTGCACCAAATGCATTTTCAGACCTTCCTCTACTAAGTGAAATGAATATTAGCTTTCAAAGGGGGGTTCCGACAATAGAATTTAGCAGTCATATCTACTCTTCAGAACCGAGCGCACGAAGAGCCATGATTAATAATTTGTACTTAAGGGAAGGGGATGGTTTCTCTGGCTTAGTCATTAGAGAAATTGGAGAGTTTTATCTTGCGCTAGACAAGCAAGGAACCATCTTCAAAATACCGGTATTGCGCGACTGGCAAGCGCCATAGAACGTTAGCGCCGCAATATGGCTAGCCATCGCCAGACATTCAATACACTTGCTAGAGTTGCCGCGACGTAAGTCATTGCAGCAGCTTTAAGAATCTTACGGCAAGGCTCGATTTGATCATCTTGCAGATAGTTACCTTCGGTAATTATCGGAAGTGCCTTGTTAAAACTTGCATCCCACTCCATAGGCAATATTACTAATTGAAGTGCCACTGAAATAAAAACAGCACAAAGCCCGCATAGTAAGCTAATAATTCCGAGTTGTGGTACCTTAAAAATAACAACAAGAACCGGAATAATCCCAAGCATTGCGATCGCAGCCTTTTCTATCAATAATGCTATCGGGGTGTACCGCTCTCTTAGTCTGACTATCTTTTCATTCCTATGATACTGAAGCGCATGGCCAAATTCATGGCATGCGATAGCGACTGCGCTAATAGAGCGCCCATCGTAGATGTATTTGGATAGCCTAATCGTAGACTCATGTGGAGAGAAATGATCTTGCCCGTCAGGGCATTCTTCAACCTTAAGGTCTACTAGCTCGAATCTTTTAGATAAGTGTTTTACTAACTCAGCACCGGTACCAGGAATATCAGGTAAATCTTGAGCATATTTTTTTATGGTGTATTTAACCCATATACCTGGCGTAATGAGTACAAATAGAATGAGGGCAATTAAAATATAAATCATAAGGCGAGTGTAGCTTGTTGCTAAACCAAAAAAAAGCCCGCTTAATCGCGAGCTTTATAAGGCAACCTGAGCTTTGTTAGGACAAAGCCTTAACCGTTTAGCCTCTTTTCAATTTCAATATACTTAATAACAGCATCTTCAGGAAACATGAGCTCGCTTCCTTGTTTAACGCTTTTAATTAAGCTCTCGCGGGCATAGCGTTTCACCGTAACTTCGGTTTTTCCCATCATTGCGCTTGCTTCAGCGAGTGTTAGTAACTTTTCTCCGCCTGACATACTTTGCTCCAAATAATATTAGTCGTAAAAAATCGAATATGTGAATTAGAGTATAGTTAATGCAAATAATATTTCCTGAATTGTTTGTAGCATTAAGTTAATTTTATGTTTCGAGCATTTAACTGAGGAGCGCGGCAATGCTTGCAAATATAGTCATAATAAACAGGAACCACTTTAGCGTATTCTGACTGACATTAATTGTGATCTTCACAGCCAGGTAAGCACCTGCAACAGAACCGACCGCGAGCAAGAGGCCTGGCGCCCACCATACTTGGTCCCGCCATACAAAAAGACCGAGAGCAACTAGAGTAAAACCGAGTGTGCACACCACCTTTAGCGCGTTGGTTCGAGCCAGATCGTAACGGAGGCCTCCAGCAATCGCAGCAATTAAAATAAAACCAACGCCCGCTTGGACGAACCCACCGTAAAACCCGGCTATAAAAAGCATTGGTATAGATTGCTTTTGCTCCATTACTGAAAAAGCCTTGGTGCCTTCAGTTACCGCAATAGCGGAGGGCTTAAATAAGATTATGCCGGCCATGATAATCATCGCGCCGAGCAAGGTTGGTTTCAGGTAGTCAGCAGGCATATAAGAGGCGAATGCAGCACCAACAAGCCCGCCAAGCATGGTGACAAGCAGAATAGATTTGATATCGGGAATATCAAGCTTTCCGTGCTTGGCAAAACCTCTGTATGCAGTAAACGATTGAAGTACGACACTGACTCGATTAGTCGCATTTGCAATGTCGGGAGGAATCCCCATTACCATTAATGCTGGAATTGTAAGATTGGAGCCTCCACCAGCCATGGTGTTTATAATGCCTGCGAGAAACCCTGTTATGATTAATACCAATATATAGAGTAAGTCGAGTTCATACATGGC
>NZ_LWFZ01000590.1:0-323 GCF_001635225.1 Oleiphilus sp. HI0086 | reverse complement strand
TATTGATGACAGGCGCTCGGTTAGTATTCTGTACGTTGAGACTAAAGCTTTGTGTGTCTTGCAGGATACCATCTGTTACCGATACCGTAATCGGATATTCTGCAGCTGCATAATAATCAGGTACCCACGACACAAGCCCCGTATTCGAATCAATTGACATCCCATCTGGGGAGTTAAGTAAATTGAAGGATAAGTCACTGCTATCAACATCAGTAGCAACTATTTGGTATTGATAGAGTTCACTTTCTATCGCTGACAACATTGGGGTTGATGCAATAACGGGTACATCATTAACCGCCATAATGGACAACTTAATAGTCGCC
>NZ_LWFZ01000589.1:0-238 GCF_001635225.1 Oleiphilus sp. HI0086 | reverse complement strand
TTCCGACATCAATATATTTGAATTATCGGAACAGACAGGTAAACACGAAGCGCTCAATACCATTACCCTCTCTACTTCACGTCATTACTTACAGGGCTTGTATCTGGAAGAAACACTCGAAAACAAAAAACTTATTTCAATCGCTAACGAATACGCTCAAGTCTATAGCGACTACTTCTGGCACTGGAGTGATAGCCGTATCAGTATTGATATGTATGACGTGGAAACACCTGAATCC
>NZ_LWFZ01000588.1:0-209 GCF_001635225.1 Oleiphilus sp. HI0086 | reverse complement strand
TGCCAGAGAGTACGTTGCTTAGAAATTTTAACGCCGCCAGCAACGGCGAGCGAAGCGAGTCCAGCCCACGGCCCTTTGTGGGCGATGTTGGCTGGCCTGGTTATATTTTTCTTTCAATGATGAACCCTGACTCGTCACCACAATGAATATAAATTTCACCGTCACCTTGTAAAGGAGTAGGAAATTCAATTTTACCCCGACCACAAAGG
>NZ_LWFZ01000587.1:0-256 GCF_001635225.1 Oleiphilus sp. HI0086 | reverse complement strand
CAGCTGCTTTGACTTTCTGCTCTAGTTGGGCTGAATGAGTAATCAGCAGACGTATTGTGTTGGTGTTATTCCTTTGTTCCTTTGTTCCTGAAGTTTTTTAGCGCCTTCTATTAGCTCTCTTGTTTCTTTATGGGAGCGGTCACAAAACTGTTCAAAGTCAGTAAGCAGCTTAGTTTTCGGCCAAACACCGGAGTCAGGTGTCAGTTGTCCAACTTTCAGCTGGTAGTCTGCAAGTATTTTTATGTACTGCTGTCTT
>NZ_LWFZ01000586.1:0-246 GCF_001635225.1 Oleiphilus sp. HI0086 | reverse complement strand
CTCGACTAAGCACAAAGGGTTCTTGGCCTAACACCTTTCGCAGCGTTACAATGATGATTCACTCGCTTTTATGGAGGTGCTTGTTATGTCTATTGCTCCTAGAATCGAAGCTCACTTGTCGCGCGTTGGCGTGCACTACGACCTCATTCAACACCCTGAATCTCATACCAGTTTAGCTAGTGCCAGACTTGCTAACGTGCCAGCCAAACAAATGGCAAAAGCCGTTATCACCCACGATGGCGATAA
>NZ_LWFZ01000585.1:0-3783 GCF_001635225.1 Oleiphilus sp. HI0086 | reverse complement strand
CCCTTATTCTCAATAATCGAAACTANTTTGATATGCTTGCTTTGAAGAATCTAGTCATTTTTTGTTTACTAACCGCTGCGCTCTGCTTTTCTCCGGCTCATGCCCATAAATATAAAGATAAGAATAGTGTGGGTACGATGAAGAAAGAGGAGAAGGAGCCGATTGAGCCTATTGTAGTCCGTGTTACGGGGTATGGCGCTTATGAAAGAAAGGAGGACTCGGAGTCAGAGTCGAAGCGTTTGATGGCGATAAGGGCCTCAAAGCTTGATGCTTACCGTACCTTGGCCGAAAGGCTTTACGGTATCGGAATCAGTGGTGGTTCCCAGGTTGATGAGTTTGTGATGAAAAGTGATCACTATGCAGCGGCTGTCGATTCTTATGTGCGAGGTGCAAGGGTAGTTTCGATTATTGAGAATAAGGGGCGCGGATTTGAGACTGTGTTGGAAATATTACTGCCAGGCGATTTTCACGACTGTATCAATAAAATGAACAATATCAAGTTCGGTATAGATTGCCACCGGCCACTGCCTATGGCTTCCAGTAGTGAGCCCCGCACTAAGCGTGCTGCATCTCAGTCAATGCAATCTGTATATTTTTTGAAGTGAGGTTGGTATGAAGTATTTTTCCTTCTTGCTCGCTCTAATGTCTTGTTTGCTATCACCAGTAAGTGCTAATGCAGAGTGGATACAAGTCACAGGGCAGGCAGATTTTGATGGTCAACGCTATGATCTGGCGAGAGATCGTGCTCGACAGGATGCGCTTAAGCAAGCTCTGCTTCAGGCGGGTGCCCGAGTAAAGAGTGATCAACGTGTTAGCAATGGAAAGATAAGTAAGGACTACTTTTCAGTTTCGGGTGAAGCGCGTATTCGTAAATCTGTACTACAAGATGAATTTGTTAAAAAAGGCATCTTGAATCTGGTGATGAACTTTGATGTTGAAGAAGTTGCCAGTTGCCCTGATTCCCAAGCAAAAAAATATCGTAAAAAAATCGCGGTGCTGGGGTTTTCGGTTCAGTCTCCTGCTCAACTGAGATTGGGGGGGTTTCATAATATTGAGCGTGGATTGGCCAGTGCACTTAATCAGTCTTTACAGCTGCAAGATAAGTTAGTTGTTTTCGAGCAGAGTGAGTTTTCTTTGCATCAGGATGTGATCAATGCGCCCAGTCACTTCACATCGCAGAGTACACTGACCAAAGCGGCTGATTACGCGAAGCAGGTTGGAGCTCAATTTGTTATCTCAGGTGTGGTGAGAGATCTGTCGCTAGAAGACCCGGAAGCTTTCTCCACATCATATTGGGCGAAACTGAAAAGGATGAGCAATAACGCCAATATCAAACGTCGCTTTGCAATGGAGCTATTTGTTCATGATGGCTATAGTGGTGCGATTATCTGGCAAAGAAGTTTTGCAGTATCTGCGCCGTGGGAAGATGATATTGATGATCTGAGTGGCTTTGGCACTGCAGAGTTCTGGAATGACGAATATGGTCTAGCAGTCGCTCAACTGGTGGATGGTGTTGCTACTTTAGTAGGAGAGCAATTGGAGTGTCAGCCCTTTATTGCACGTATATCAAGAGTTGACGGTAAAACATTACACTTCAATTCGGGTGCAAGCTCCGGTGTTCGCCCTGGAGATAAGTTTTCTTTATATCGTACCTACAATTATTACGACGCAGATATGCTAGCGGGTACTGAACTAACGAATGTCAAGACATCACTCACCGTTTCTCAGGTGCACCCTGGTTTTGCTAGTGGTAGTGTCAGTATGGACCCAGGGCGAATAAATATACAAGAGGATGACTTGCTAATCGCTTGGTAGTTTTTACACCCAGTAAGAGAAAAATATTAGTAGCAGTCCGCCCAAATACCGTTGGATAAAATGCTTTTTGTCCAGCGAGTCGCTCTTCAGTTCTTCGCTGCAGCTCAGGTCGTCACGAAAATTAATTGCCAATTGCTCTCGGCTGGCGGTAAGTTGCAGGCTGTAATCGATTTCCAAATCATGCATTAGGCTGCGGGTGTTGAGGTTACTTGAGCCGATGCAAGCCCAGTCATCAATAATCAAGGTTTTAGAGTGCATGATTCCTGCTTGGTATTCGTAGAGTCGGATGCCAGCTTCAAGTAATGTTGAATAGAAGAACGCAGAGGCCCAAGGAATGAAAAATATATCCGAACGCCCGGGGAGTAATATTCTTACATCAACCCCGCTTTTACTTGCTGTGCATAGGGCGTCTTGCAGTTCGCTATCTGGTACAAAATAAGCGTTCGCTATCCATACCGCATGCTTTGCATTTTTAATTCTCTGTAATAAGTCTTTTCTCTGTTTTCGTCTTAAGCGGCGGCTGAAGTTATAGAGAAAAGGGCTCTCAGGCAAGTACCGAGCGCTGGTGCGACATGAGTGTTTATACCAGCAGGTGTCGAAAGCTAGCCTTACGCTCTGGGTTACTTGTCCAGATATTCTGATTGCTGTGTCACTAAATTGTTGACCGCCAAGGGCCTTGGGTAAATGCGCTTTTGTAATGTTGAAACTGCCAAGAAAAACCAGCTTATCATCAATGAGTACAAGCTTGCGGTGGTCACGATTATTAATATAGCTCAGCAAGTGCCATAACTTAAAAATACCAGCAGCAGGGAAGAGGGATAAAGGCCATAGATCAAAACGCCAAGGTAATGGCCGGTATACTTTTACTTCAGCGCCGCAATTAATGAGCTGTTTGGCAACCTGCTCAAAATTATTACCTGCCCCAACTCCGTCAACCAAAACCCTGACTTGCACTCCTCTTAAAGAAGCGTTTTCAAGAGCTTGAGAGATGGCCTGACCAATAAAATCATTGTTGAAGATATATGACTCAAGTAAAACTTCTTGCTGGGCAAGATCAATTGCTTCGATAAGCTGCTCATAATAACTTTGTGCGTCGACAATGATCGATTCGCTAGTCGAAAGCTGATTGCGTGTCATGGTGTGGTCAGCGTAGCTAATAGATTGATGACACTGATTCTAATACACGGCGCTGAATTAAGGGAGCTTGTAAGGAGGTTTGGAAGCAGAAATATTCGAGAGGGCTTGTTACTAAGTTTTAAAAAAGCTTTGGGTATAAAAAATACCCAAAGCTTTACCACCAGGAGATGGAGTAGGTTAAGCTTATTTAAATCGACGTACGCCAGCTAAACCTAATAGACCAAGACCAAATAGAGCAAGAGTCGCTGGCTCAGATACAGTAGCTGCATCAATATTTGCTACAGAAAGTGACTGCCATGTGCTGCCGCCATCTGTTGTGAAACGACCGCTGCTATAACCGTTGCAGCAGTTTTCTGCCCAGTATAGGTCGATAGTGTGGCTGCCAGCAGAAATACCGGCAGTGCCAGATAGAACGTCAGAATTGTTCCAGTTGTATTGCCACCAAAGGTCATCAGTTCTATTTTCGATTAGGCTACCATCAACATATAGAGCTGCGCCGTAGCCTGCGTCCAAGCCAGCTTCGATTCCCCACGAGCCGCTTATAGCAGATGTTAGTGAGATGCTTAAGTGGCTGATCGTGTTGTTGCCAGAAAAGAAACCACTGAAATCTGAAATATTTAGTGAGTTAATCGCTTAAGTTTGATCAGTCCATGAAGTAATAAAATCCGTGTCGTCTATACCATTAGTGATACTACGAGTGTCAATAGTCATCGTCGTTGCGCTAACGTTTAAGCTCAGCGCTGCTAATACTAAAGTAAGAGCGCTTAGAGTAATTTTTTCATGTGTGTATCCTAGTTGTATTACATTGAATTTGGTGGCTGGTCAGATTAA
>NZ_LWFZ01000584.1:0-206 GCF_001635225.1 Oleiphilus sp. HI0086 | reverse complement strand
TGTCGATTGATGACGGGATTGAAAAGGTTATTTCCTGGAGTATGCGAGCAAGAAAAGAGGGCTTGCTTGGGCTAGAGTCTTCAGTCGATAAAGAAGATGAGCCTTTTGCTGGTAAAGGTCTTCAGCTGCTCGTTGATGGTGCTGAGCCTGAAGTGATTAGAAATGTACTTGAGTTGGATCTTATTTCTAAAGAGCGTCATGACCTT
>NZ_LWFZ01000583.1:0-249 GCF_001635225.1 Oleiphilus sp. HI0086 | reverse complement strand
TTAGCTAGTTTGACACGCTGGGCTTCGCCGCCAGATAGTGTAATCGCACTTTGACCAAGTCTGATATACGACAGGCCAACATCCATTAAGGTCTGAAGCTTTCGGGCAATAAAGGGAACCGCGTCAAAGAATTCACGCGCATCTTCGATAGTAAGGTCCAGAACTTCGTGGATATTCTTCCCTTTATAGGTGATATCTAGTGTTTCCCTGTTGTATCGCTTGCTCTTACAAACATCACAAGGGACATAG
>NZ_LWFZ01000582.1:0-278 GCF_001635225.1 Oleiphilus sp. HI0086 | reverse complement strand
CCAACCGGTTCTGGTAAGACCACTACATTGTACGCAGGTCTGTCTCATATTAATGACCGCAGTCGTAACATTCTGACGGTTGAAGACCCAATAGAATACAACTTGCCAGGTATTGGGCAGACCCAGGTTAATACTAAAGTGGATATGACTTTCGCCCGAGGCCTTAGAGCGATCCTTCGTCAAGACCCTGATGTGGTAATGATTGGTGAGATCCGTGATATCGAAACAGCTGAAATTGCGGTTCAAGCCAGTTTGACCGGGCACATGGTGCTATCAAC
>NZ_LWFZ01000581.1:0-277 GCF_001635225.1 Oleiphilus sp. HI0086 | reverse complement strand
ATATTTTGGAGTCAGCCTTACCCGTATTACCACCTAGAGGTCCAGATCCATCAAAGCCGTTACCATTGTTCTCAAGATGTAAGTCATCAGGACCTAAGTAACCCTGGATACCTAATTGACTAATCAAGGTAGTTGTACCAGCAGCACCTTGGTCGGGACCCTGACCATCAGTATCTAGACCAGCAGAACCTAGCTCATAACTTGAACTTGCCAAGCCAATTGCATCGATTTCAAGACGAAAGTCGACAGCATGCTCTAGGACTAGCTCTGCAGTATG
>NZ_LWFZ01000580.1:0-256 GCF_001635225.1 Oleiphilus sp. HI0086 | reverse complement strand
CTCTCTGGCTTGGGTTGTATCAGATATAAATGCAATTAGCGCATTACTACCAACCAATTCAGAGTTAGAGACGAACATAAGCTCATACTGAGAACCTGGTAAATCAATAATGTTGATTAACTGCCCTTCAGCTTCGACAAAGTCACGCCTCCATCGACTTTGAATAGCATGCTGCTGAAGAATTGGCTGTAGTAAAGGCTTATTCGTCAAAGAAGAGAAAGCCAATCCAGTCTTGCCAAACTGTACTGATGCTTCA
>NZ_LWFZ01000579.1:0-687 GCF_001635225.1 Oleiphilus sp. HI0086 | reverse complement strand
CCTTGGAGATTTTCGGTTGCTGCGTACCCTCGACCAAGACCTGCTTCTGGTTTTTCCAGGTCTGTGGCTTCACCAGATCATCCTCTAACGCCCGATATCGAATGACTTCCGGCAGCATTAGCTGGCCGTTTAACCGGTTGGGAATCTGCAGGTACAGGAACCATTCATACCTGGCTTTATCTATACTGCCATCGGGTTTTAGCAATAGTGGTCGTGTGGCTTTCGGCGGTAGACGCTGATCAATGCAGGCATCGCCGAGCATATTGCCGGCGACCAGATCCAACCGAGCTTGGTCTAAGATCCGGGCTAACCGTTGCGTTTTGTCGGTGCCTTCCATGCGCAGACAGCAAAAGAGCGACCGTAACAGGCCGGTTCGCAATGTGGATTCCGTGTCCAGGTGTTGCCAGAACGCTTCCTCCGCTGACTGTTTCTGATTGCTCAGGTATCGGCAGACCGAGTTCAGGTCGTTGGCACTGAGAAACTGGAAAGCCTGTTGCTGTACCGCGTGGAAGGAAGTATTAGGGTCGATGCGGTCATCCACGAACAGGTGCAGGATCTCAGCGGCTTTACTCACGTTGCGGGCTGCCTTTTGCCAGTCTTGATAAACCCGTTCCTGCGCCATCTGATGCGCTCGTTGCTTCACCTGTCGAGTGTGATGGATGAACCCTTCCGCAATGCGCTCCAAGC
>NZ_LWFZ01000578.1:0-723 GCF_001635225.1 Oleiphilus sp. HI0086 | reverse complement strand
AGTTGGCAATAACCCAATTAATCATGAAGTGAATACAATTTACACTGACCCTGGTGCCACAGCCACAGATAATACTGACGGCGATATTTCTGCAAACATCGGTGTCAGCGGTACAGTCAATGCAACCGTAATCGGCAGTTATGTACTGAGCTACAACGTGAACGATTCCTCAGGCAACTCTGCTACTACCGTTACCCGAACAATTAACGTTCAAGATACTGGCGCACCTAGCATCACTCTACTAGGTAGCAGCCCACTTAACCATGAACTAAATACCCCCTATACCGATGCTGGCGCGACTGCAAGCGATGCGCTGGATGGTGATATCTCAACTAACATCATCGTCGGTGGTGCTACCGTAGATTCCAGTGTTACAGGTACCTACGTGATCACCTACGATGTCAGTGACTCCAACGGCAACCCTGCCGTACAGCAAACACGTACAGTAAATGTGAACGACTTTACTGCCCCAGTCATTACGCTTAATGGTGACAGCAGCATTAATATCGCTCTAGGTAGTGTCTACAATGATGCGGGTGCGAGTGCGTCGGACAATATTGATGGCGATATTTCAGCAAGCATTATTCAGAGTGGCACTGTTGATACCGGTACAATTGGTAGCTACACCCTTGTGTATAACGTGAGTGATGCGGCTGGCAACGCTGCAATCCCCGTCACACGAACAGTTAATGTTGCTGATGCGAGCGGCCCTGTTATTACGCT
>NZ_LWFZ01000577.1:0-6476 GCF_001635225.1 Oleiphilus sp. HI0086 | reverse complement strand
TTCTAGTTAGCCATAAGAGTGAGAGTAGTCTGTGAGCGAAACAATGATTCAACTTCTGTCGGGTGTGGGTCTGTTCTTTTTAGGCATTGTCGTGGGAGCGGTCTTTCATCGATCTGTCCAAGGCGAAGCAAGTAAGAATAAACGTTTGGAACAAAAATTAGCCGAGCTACAGGCTCGTCATGAAAAGTACCAGGCTGAGGTCAGTGAACACTTTATGGATACCGCGCAAGCTGTACACACCCTCAATAAAAGCTACCGAGAGGTGCATGAGCAGCTCGCTAAAGGCGCAAGCCGCTTGTGCAATGAAGAGCAAGCTGAAGATTTTCTAGCAATCGGCCAATCTAACGCAAGTACTGATAGTGCTGCACAGAAACCCCGCGCTGAAGTTTACACACCACCTATGGACTATGCTCCAAAGAATAGCGACGCCGACACAGGCACACTGTCAGAAACTTATGGCATTACTAAAAAAGAAGTTAGCTCGGAGCAAGAAGAAGAGCTGCTTGTTAAAGAGCCACCAAGAATCTAGGCCATTAAACTGGATTATCGATATCGATAAACTCAAACTCGATATCAAACTTTTCCTGTAAATGTTGCCCAAGTGCTTGAATCCCCCCTTTCTCGGTCGCATGATGGCCTGCGGCGAAATAGGCGACCCCGGTTTCTCTTGCGACGTGAACGGTTGGCTCGGATATCTCACCACTTAGGTAAGCATCAAGGTTCTGACTCACTGCAAGGTCAATCATCCCCTGGGCTGCACCAGTACAAAACCCAATATTCTGTATTAACCGGTTAGGCTCACCAACAAACTCGCATTGGCGACCTAGCTTGTTAGTCACATGCTCGGAAAACTGCTCAACTGTGACCGCCTTATCTAAGCGACCAACCTGCCCCACAGAACGCGGGTTTCCGAGTTCCAGTGGCCCCGTTATATCGATACCAAGACGCAGCGCGAGCTGAGCGTTATTTCCACACTCTGCATGAATATCGACAGGTAGGTGGTAAGCTAAGAGACTAATGTCGTTGACAAGTAACTGCTTAATTCTCTTTTTCTTAATACCCGTAATAGGCTGAGCTTCACCTTTCCAAAAGTAACCATGATGAACCAAAATAGCACAAGCATTCTGCTCTACTGCCGCATCTATTAATGCTTGGGAGGCGGTTACTCCACCAACGATTCGCTTAACAGAAGCTCGACCTTCTACCTGGATACCGTTCGGGCAATAGTCCTTAATCTTATCAACCGATAAATATTGCTGAAGATAGGTACTCAATTCTTGTAAGTTAACCGACATGATTACGGACCTAAGCTACTTGATGCGATATTCAGCGGAACGAGCGTGGGCTGTCAATCCTTCACCACGAGCAAGTACCGATGCCACCTTCCCTAACTCACTTGCACCCTCTGCTGAGAAGTGCAAAATCGAAGAGCGTTTCTGGAAATCGTACACACCTAGAGGCGAAGAAAAGCGTGCAGTTCCAGAAGTTGGTAATACATGGTTAGGTCCAGCACAATAGTCACCAAGCGCTTCGGCGGTATAGCGGCCCATAAAGATTGCGCCTGCATGGCGAATCTCTGTCAACAAGGCATCGGGATCTTCTACTGATAACTCCAGGTGTTCAGGTGCTATCAGGTTGCTAACATGAGCCGCTTGGCTCAGAGAGTCGACCTTAATGAATGCTGCCCTGGATACCAGCGATGCTGTGATTATTTCCTCACGCTCCATCGTTGGCAACAATTTGCTAATACTGGCTTCAACCTGATCTAAAAACTGCTCGTCTTGTGATATCAAAATAGGCTGAGCGTTTTCATCATGCTCTGCCTGTGAAAACAGGTCCATTGCAATCCAGTCTGGGTCAGTTTTCCCATCGCAAATCACAAGAATCTCTGAAGGACCGGCAATCATATCAATACCAACGGTACCAAATACTTCTCGCTTGGCGGTCGCCACAAAAATATTTCCTGGCCCAACAATTTTGTCGACTGCTGGAACAGTCGCTGTACCGTAAGCTAAGGCTGCAACCGCTTGAGCACCCCCAATAGTGAAGACACGGTCGACGCCGGAAAGCGCCGCAGCTGCCAATACAAGCTCGTTAACTTCACCCTTAGGTGTTGGCACCACCATGATGACCTCAGGCACACCTGCTACCTTTGCAGGAATAGCATTCATCAAAACAGACGAAGGATAAGCCGCTTTACCACCTGGCACATACAAACCTGCCTTATCAAGTGGTACTACTCGCTGGCCAAGGCGCGTGCCATCCACTTCAGTAAAGTCCCAAGAACCCTGATTCTGTTTTTCGTGATAGCCTTTTACCCGCTGTGCAGAGATCTCCAAAGCCTGCTTTTGATCGGTAGGTAGGCTTTGAAGCGCTTCCATTAAGCGTGCCTTTGGAATCTCTAGCTCAGAGGCACTTCCAACACTCAAACCATCAAACTTAGAAGTGTATTTAACCAAGGCATCGTCGCCAGTAGATTTAACGTCATCCAGAATCGTTTTGACCGTCGCATGAACGTCATGATCAAGCTGATCATCCCATGCAACCAATTGCTTTACAGCAGCTTCAAAATTATCATCAGTACTGGATAAACGTTTAATATCTACCATTGAGATTTTCCTGTGTTAATAGTCATAACTCACCGAAGGTCAGCTTTGATAGCTTTATTTAACGGCTTTCTTCATTTTTTCAATAATTGGTTGAATTTGTGCGTGCTTCATTTTCATTGACGCACGATTCACAACAAGACGAGTTGTAATATCAGGGTGAATCATTTCCCTTGGCTCCAAGCCATTTGCTTTTAGGGTATTTCCGGTATCGACGATATCGACAATTTCATCAGCTAAATCTAATAGGGGCGCCAACTCCATCGCCCCATACAGCTTGATGATGTCAGTCTGAATACCTTGCTGCGAATAGAATGCTTTAGCCAGGTTTACAAACTTAGTGGCAACACGAATTCTTCCCTTAGGGCTAACACTACCTTTTTTCGCAGCAGTCATTAACTTGCATTTGGCAATACCTAAATCTAATGGCTCGTATAGGCCATCCGCGCCATGTTCCATTAGGACATCTTTTCCGGTAACACCGATATCTGCGCCGCCGAATTGAACATATGAAGGCACATCGGTGGCCCGGAGAATAATCATTTTCACATTCTCTACAGTGGTATCAAAAATCAGCTTTCGACTACTGGTGACATCTTCTAGCGGCTCGATTCCAGCCTCTTTAATCAGCGGAAGCGTCTCTTTCAAGATGCGCCCTTTTGACAAAGCAATTATTAGATTCTCTGACATAATTTTTTACTCTTAAACTTCACCGTCTAACTAGGCAGGCGCTTTATTTTTGCACCCAGTAGCTGCAGTTTTTCTTCAATGCATTCGTAACCACGATCAACATGGTAAATACGATCAACAAGCGTATCACCTTTCGCAACAAGCCCCGCAATTACCAATGAAGCAGAGGCACGAAGGTCAGTTGCCATAATAGGCGCAGCATGTAATTGCTCAACCCCGGTAATGATCGCAGTGTTGCCTTCGAGCTTAACGTCAGCCCCCATGCGCATTAACTCGTGAATATGCATAAAACGGTTTTCAAATACTGTTTCTGTAATTGAACCTGTGCCTTCTGCTACGCAATTCATCGATGCAAACTGTGCCTGCATATCAGTTGGAAACCCGGGATAAGGTGCAGTTTTCACTGATACAGCTTTAGGGCGCTTACCCTTCATATCCAGCTCAATCCAGTCTTTCCCTGTGGTAATGTGTGCCCCGGCTTCCTTAAGCTTGACCAGAACTGCTTCCAACAAATCAGCACGTGTGTCTTTAAGCTTTACGCGGCCACAGGTCGCAGCGGCAGCACAAAGGTAAGTACCTGTTTCAATACGATCTGGCAGCACGTCATAATGACAACCTTTTAAGGATGCAACGCCATTAATTTCAATCGTTGCGGTACCGTGACCTTTAACATCAGCTCCCATCGCATTCAGACACTCACCCAAGTCAACGACTTCAGGTTCTCGTGCAGCGTTATTCAGGATGGTTTTACCCTCAGCCAAAGCGGCAGCCATCATCAGGTTTTCAGTACCCGTTACAGTTACCGTATCAAGAAAGATGTTTGCACCTTTAAGCCGACCATTGCTAGAAGCTCTAATATAGCCATCTTCGACCTGTATATCGGCCCCCATTGCTTCGAGACCGCGCAGGTGCAAGTCCACTGGTCGACTTCCTATCGCACAACCTCCAGGCAAAGATACTTCCGCCCGACCGAAATGAGCAAGCAAAGGACCAAGTACCAAAATAGACGCTCGCATGGTTTTAACCAGCTCATAAGGAGCAGTTAGTTCTTTAATAGTTGACGCATTTATCTCGACACTCATTTTTTCGTCGATCATCAACTCAACCCCCATGCGTCCCATCAACTCAATCATCGTCGTGACGTCGTGTAAATGAGGAAGATTGCCAACAGTAACGGGTTCATCAGCCAACAAAGCTGCAGCCAGAATGGGCAAAGCTGCATTCTTAGCGCCAGAGATACGAATATCACCGTCAAGCTTTACACCACCACCAATTAATAACTTATCCACGATAAGCATCCTTCTATGTATTTGTTAAATTTGTCTACTGAGATATGCCTAAACAAAAGACTAAGCTTTTTCAGCCCACTCTTGGGGAGTATAGGTTTTGATGATGACCGCGTGTATCGTCCCATCAATTATATATTTATTAAGGCATGCGTAGATTAGCTGCTGTTTTTTTACGGGGCTTAGGCCAGCGAAGACCTCGCCTATCGCTGTAACCTGGTAGTGATAACCGTCAGACTCTACCCTTACTTCGACATCGTCCATTTGATCAAGAATTAGCTTTTCAACTTCTGATGCTTGCATACTCGCCCACTACCCAGTTAATTAATGATTGAAAAATAATAATATCGCTACACATGACAAAAAGGCATGCGTAAAAAGGCGGTATCATACAGGAATCGCAGAAGGGACTAAAGCCGCTTTATTACAAAGCATGCAAGAATAACGAGCAATATAGCCTTAATAAAAGACCAAGCTCTAGACACTAATTAGAGAGCAAAAGGCTAAGCAGATCCACCAGAGAGCTATTCAGCGCCCGCCAAGATCGATTCAACACCACCAACGCGCGCCATATTAAACAAATATTCAGGAAGATTGACATAAGATAATACGCAAGAGTGCTTGTTAGCGGCACGTAAACCACTCAGCAGAATGGCCACGACAATACTACTGACACTCTCTACGCCAGATACATCAATTTTAACAGACTTGTGTTCCGAGGAAGACTCCTGAACAAAGCTCAGAAGCAATGATTTTGCCTCACGAGCCTCACGCTCTGATAACGAACCAGCAAGTGATGCTTCAAGCATATCGCCCTGACTACCTTCCTTGCGTGAAATAGATATCACCTTAGGCACCCTCGGCTACAGAAGCCGTTTCTGGCTTAGTAATGATAATATCAGTACCGTCAGGTTTCTTAATATCTAGGTCGACACTCCACCCATCAATAACTAAGTCGAGGTCGCCTTTGCTTTTCCTATATTGAAGAGCAAAACGATCCCTGAAGGCCAAACCAACGTTGACACCGAAAACAATTACGTTTTCCATCAGCCACTGATTTTCTTTATTTAAATACATCGAATAAGCAACCGGCAGCACAGTGCCATTATCTGTTATCACTTGCATATCAACCACAGCTTTCTTATCACTACGGCTATTAAGCTTGGCTTTTGTTACTTTGATATCAAAGACACCACTTTCCACCAATGTTTTGGTATAGGTCGTATACAAACTATCTTTAAAAACCGAAACAAATCGATTTTTTTGTTCCTTAGAAGCCCTGCGGCCATACTTTCCCATGACACGTGCAGCGATACGACGAAAGTCCACTATTTTATTTAGTGCACCATCCATACTCGCTAAAAAGCGCTCTGGATCAGTTTCGTAGTATTCCCTTTCTACCTTAAATAATTCCAACACTTCAGTAACATTTTTCTCAACAGTCAGCCTGATTTCTTCAGACTCCAGACCCTGACTTGCGGTCGTGGTCGCTGCGTAAGATACTTGAGCTGCTGCAATACCAAGCGCCAAAACCAGCCAAAGAGTAACCAACTTAAATGCTTTATTCATAACGTTAAATTCTTATCAAATAGAAGTGAACCAGGATAGGAGCTACCCAAAACTAGTCATTACACCATTAATTAGAGATCTATCTGGCCCGAGGCGAACGCACCAATAATTTTCTCTAAATTCATCGCAGACTGCGTATCAAAAATGGTATCGCCGTCTTTCAATAGCTCTTCTTCCCCACCAACACTGAGATCAACATACTTCTCTCCCAGTAAACCGGCCGTCTGAATCGATGCGACACTATCTGCTGACAGCTGATCAACAGATGAATATATTTCCATCTCTACCAGCGCTGTGTAAGACTGCTCATCAAGACTGATCCCGC
>NZ_LWFZ01000576.1:0-385 GCF_001635225.1 Oleiphilus sp. HI0086 | reverse complement strand
TAATTCGCTTGGAAATTAGCTTCTCCAATTTAGGAAAAGCACTTTTTTGCAATAATGAGTGGTCTTTTCTGATTTTAGCAATCAAACCCTGTTTTGCAGATAAAGGCAAAACATCTTCTGCATCCATATTCAGCTGCTTGGCTGTTAGGTGCCGAATTTGCTCAATCGAAGCACTAATATGCGGTTCACCCTGCAGGTCATCCCAGAGCACATCTATTTTATTCAGCACAGCAAAACGACCTGCACGGTGTTCAGACTCATGCACATCGATATACTGCTTCCAGATTGCCATGTCACTGGCTGTAACGCCCGTGTCAGCACTCAGCATAAAGATAACAGCCTGGGCATTAGGAATCATGCTAATGGTGAGTTCGGGCTCTGAGCC
>NZ_LWFZ01000575.1:0-680 GCF_001635225.1 Oleiphilus sp. HI0086 | reverse complement strand
TCTCACCCGCACGACCTTCGTCTAGAAGCTTACGGAACATCTCAACACCAGTACAAGTAGTGGTTTGAGTTTCCTTGATACCAACAATCTCGATTTCTTCACCAACTTTGATGATACCACGCTCAACACGACCCGTTACAACCGTACCACGACCTGAGATTGAGAACACGTCCTCAACAGGCATTAGGAATGGCTGATCTACAGCACGCTCTGGCTCTGGAATATAAGAATCTAGCGACTCAACCAACTTCTTAACAGCAGTTGTACCTAGCTCGTTATCATCTTCGCCGTTCAATGCCATCAAAGCAGAACCTGCGATAATTGGCGTATCATCACCTGGGAACTCATAAGTGTCTAGCAACTCACGAATTTCCATTTCAACCAATTCAAGCATCTCGTTGTATTCTTCTGAACCTGCACCACCACAGTCTTCAGCCAACAAGTCAGCCTTGTTCAAGAATACTACAATGTAAGGTACACCTACCTGACGAGACAAAAGGATGTGCTCACGAGTCTGAGGCATAGGACCATCAGTCGCACCACAAACCAAGATAGCACCATCCATCTGAGCAGCACCTGTGATCATGTTCTTAACATAATCGGCGTGCCCTGGGCAGTCAACGTGAGCGTAGTGACGATCAGTTGAATCATACTCAACGTGAGACGTCGCGATAGTGATA
>NZ_LWFZ01000574.1:0-221 GCF_001635225.1 Oleiphilus sp. HI0086 | reverse complement strand
TACAAAATGAGTTCCATGGCTGAAGAGTCTATCGCACTTAATGGCAGTTCTTATCCTTCAGTAATCATCTCTGCCAGCGGTATGGCAAGTGGTGGCAGAGTTTTACACCACTTAAAAAATCTCTTACCGCATCATCAGCACAGTATCGTTTTTATCGGATTTCAGGCACCTGGAACGCGAGGTGATACCCTGGTCAGTGGTGCTGCTGAAGTCAAAATACA
>NZ_LWFZ01000573.1:0-822 GCF_001635225.1 Oleiphilus sp. HI0086 | reverse complement strand
ACCCCTCGTCCAATATAAACTTTGTATCACCTAAGCTTAAAGTATTGCCTTCTAGTGCCGTTGAGGTATGAGTCCAGAGGTTTCTAATCTGCTTGAGTGTAGATAGCTGAATATCTGTATCTAGTCCCTGCAAAAACTGAAGCATATTGGGCGTCGTTTGGTGTGCAGCAAGACTATATCGTGTACCTTTACGACTGCCAGTTTTAATAAGCAGGCCTTGCTCACTTAATTCATTAAGCCAACGGCGTATCGTTCGATCTGAAGGAGGGCTAAGCTTGAGTGTTGGTTTATTTATCAATTCAAGAATATCAGACAGCGCGAAAGATTCAGGGGCTTGCTTAAGCAGCTGGAGGAGCATTGACGGGTCTAGTTTCTCGGTCATAACTGAGCCTGTATTCTAATATATAGGACATAACTCTATTTAATATGTCCGATAAAGTAAAGCAAAAGGCAAAGCAAAAGGGGTCGGTGACACATAATAATCATTCGCATTACTCAGCTTGAAAAGGTCTTAGCTTAGGTCGATAATCACGTGTAACTATCAAGGAAGATAGAGGAAACTGAAATGCCAAGGAAGCCGAGAATGTATATGGCAGGAGTGCCGTGCCATGTAATCCAACGGGGAAACAATCGGGAAGCGTGTTTCTTTTCAGATCAAGATAATCAGTTTTATCTGGAATGCTTACAAGAAGCGTGTGAACGCTATGATGTAAGTTGTCATGCTTATGTCTTGATGACGAATCACACTCATCTTTTGTTGACACCTTCATGTCCTGATGGTGTCTCTAAAGTGATGCAGTCACTTGGACGGCGCTATGTACA
>NZ_LWFZ01000572.1:0-206 GCF_001635225.1 Oleiphilus sp. HI0086 | reverse complement strand
GTTGCCTTCCAAGCCTTATGGCCAAACTCTCTCTATTGGCAGAAAATCAGCATCCCCTTCTTCATGAATATGAGCGTTGCATTCGGCTTCTTATATTGTCGCGCCTACATCAACTTAAGAGTGCTGTCTCTCAAGCTTGACCTGTCAATTAAAGTCTTGGCGGCGCTAGCTTTTGCCACAAGCTTACTCTGCTTTATTATCGAATA
>NZ_LWFZ01000571.1:0-242 GCF_001635225.1 Oleiphilus sp. HI0086 | reverse complement strand
ACATTACCAGAAGACGCTTGTAATACCTGGACAAGGCTTTATGCCTTAATTTCTGAATTTATCGAAGATTTGCAAAGTCATATCTCGATTGAAAACAATCTACTCTTTGCTCGCGCCTAACAGTTCTGGCACTCACTGATATTGATAGTAAAAGATGAATCATAGAGAACAGCAGCCTATCGTGTACTCATGCTCTGGCTGCTCTAATGTCGCCCAGCTTACCAATCAATTAGCCCTAGAAT
>NZ_LWFZ01000570.1:0-362 GCF_001635225.1 Oleiphilus sp. HI0086 | reverse complement strand
CTATCAATATCATCCTGGCTTGCTATGATTTGCGCATCATCAATAGACAAACCAGAGAGGACTCCTTTATCTTCTCTCGAGCCATCAGACAGCGCTACATCACCAACATAAATAACCGAGCTATCACTGACACTCCAGCTTACTTTATCCGAAATGTCTGCCTCATCACCGTCACTATATGTTCCCCTTGCAAGCAGTTGTTGCGAGGATGTTTGACATACTGGAAGGCTCGCAGGTTGATTACTGACGGCTATCGAGACCAAGGGTGCATCGGAAGAGCGCAATGCCTTAGTCGCCGAAAGGTCGGCAAGCCGTGCTATTACATCCGCCGTACCGTTAGATTTACCTGTCGCCACACCATT
>NZ_LWFZ01000569.1:0-421 GCF_001635225.1 Oleiphilus sp. HI0086 | reverse complement strand
TACGCCGATTCCTAAGCTGCGGGCAATATTTCGATGACTCAGTTTTGCCTCGAGTTTGAGGCGGAGAATATCTTTAATGTGTCGCATTGCTAATCTCTTGTTTGGCATCGTACTCTCGGCTTAAAAGCGCTAAGAATAACGTGCTCGACAAATTGAGTTTCAATGCATGGAAGGAGTTTGTGATTGATGGTGATCAGTCGTTGCGATTACTCGATCACCGTTTGCGATAACAGCTAAAAGTGAGTCATTTTGAATCGCAATGAGTGATCACGTTCCGTCGCAACAGGTGATCACTTTGAATCGCAACGAGCGATCAGGTTCGCGCGGAATACGCAGCACCGACATAAATTGTCGGATCATCTGTTTATTACGGGTGAAACCAATCTTCACCGCATCTTCCAGTACCAGCGGTAAAAGCACA
>NZ_LWFZ01000568.1:0-1412 GCF_001635225.1 Oleiphilus sp. HI0086 | reverse complement strand
AGTAAGAATCGTGTAGTGGTCAACTAAAACTGGCCAGCCCGTTATAAGTTTTTTCGTAAGCCTGTTCAGTCAATAACGGTGACATACCACCATTATGATGATGAGGCCGATGACGATTGTAGTAACCATTAATGTATTGATCGATAGCTGCTTCTGCTTCCATAAACGATTCATATCCTGATCGCGGCATCCATTCTGTTTTAAAGCTTCTAAAGAATCGCTCCATTGGCGCATTATCCCAGCAATTTCCTCTGCGACTTAGGCTTTGTCGAATGCCATAACGCCATAGCAGCTGACGATAGGATTGGCTTGTGTAATGACAACCTTGATCGCTGTGAAATAGCACGCCCTTCGGTTTGCCACGACTTTCATAAGCCACTCTCAATGCCTTCTTGGTTAACTCACTGTCGGGACTCTTAGATTTGGCCCAGCCAACAACACGCCTTGCATATAAGTCGATAACGACCGATAAGTACAGCCAACGAGACCCCGTCCAAACATATGTCACATCACCACACCAAACTTGATTAGGCTGTTCCGGACTGAAGCAACGACCCAACACATTTGGAATGAGCACATGCTCTTTCTCAGATTTAGCGTACTTATGTGCCGGCAATTGGCGGCTAACCAAACCTTCTTGCCTCATGAGCTTGTTCACTAACCAGCGACTCACCTTAAAGCCGGATAATGCCAGCAGAGTTACCAAAGTACGCTCCCCCGCAGAACCATTACTAATTCCAAACCAACGCTTGAGTTCAGAAATCAATCTAAGGCGTTGCGGCTCTATCTCTTGAGGGCGGTCACACCAATATCTGTAGCTGCTGCGATGAACATTAAGTACGCGGCATAGTCGAGATACCGACCAGCTCCCTTGCTGCGCTTGGATTAACGAAAACCTTTGATCGAGTCCTGCATCAAGAGAGCTGAAGCCTTTTTTAAAATCTCGTTGTCTCCCTCTAGTTGTTTGATCTTGCGTTCCAACTCGCGAATTTTTAATTGATCTGGAGTGAGAGGTGTAGCACTCGACAACCTACCGTTTCGTTCTTCTTTTAATTGTCGCGCCCATTTATCGACCGTGGACTTACCAAGGCCTAAGCTATCCGCGACATCTCGGACACTGCGCCCTTTATCAACAACTTCTTGTGCAACTTCGAGTCTAAATTCTGGAGAGTATGTTGGTCTTGTTCGTTTGCTCATTTTGATACCTAGTTAGTTGATGGTGATAATATCACCTCTAATTAGGTGGCCAAAATTAGTGTGCCACTACATCGCCTTGCCTTTAAACAAAGAGCGGAAGACAGATCCTATGAAAAATCTACTATGCACACTCTTATTGCTACCTTGTTTTCTTAATGCCGAAAGCCTACTTCCCCCACCTTCAGGTGAGGTTATTCTCGAAGTCATTGGTGACT
>NZ_LWFZ01000567.1:0-698 GCF_001635225.1 Oleiphilus sp. HI0086 | reverse complement strand
GATAGAAGATATCTTCAGTCGCAAAATTGTTGGCTGGGAAGTGCATGAGTCCGAGCAAGGAGAACATGCAGCAGCATTGCTTGAGCGCAGTGTTTGGTCAGAAAAGTGCGTCAGAAAATCCCTGGTGTTGCACTCGGATAATGGTAGCCCAATGAAGAGCTTAACAATGCAAGCAAAAATGCAGGATTTGGGTGTCGCCAGCTCTCGAAGTCGGCCTGGTGTAAGTAATGATAATCCGTTTTCAGAATCACTATTTCGAACCCTGAAGTACTGTCGTCGATGGCCATCTGAGGGATTTAAATCAATCGATGAAGCAAGAACTTGGGTGAAAGAGTTTGTCACTTGGTACAACACAGAGCACCGGCATAGTCGAATTAACTTTGTTACCCCAGAGCAAAGGCACTTAGGTCTGGATGAAGAAATATTATCGAAGAGGGATGAGCTTTATCGCAAGATGAAAAGAAAGAACCAAATAAGGTGGTCAAAAGCTACGCGGAACTGGGAGAAAGTGGGTGACGTTAAGTTGAACCCGGAGAAGGAAAAACAAGCAGCTTAAATGCTCAGGCGACAACTACCTTGAAAAACGCCGCAACCCCGAGAATATAAACGGTCATCCTCAATTATAAATGAAAAGGGAACTATCTCAGACAAGCTTACGTTAGTAATTTTAAGACTGACTTGCATAAACGTCTGAATAT
>NZ_LWFZ01000566.1:0-10279 GCF_001635225.1 Oleiphilus sp. HI0086 | reverse complement strand
TGATAATCCCAAACTGAAGGTTTTGCATGCAATTAGTCAAGCTTCTGCTTCGGGTATGTTCAAGAAAATGAAAGTGAATATACAGAAGACTCCCTTTTTAAATTGGCGCTGGAAGGTCAATAAACCCTTAGCGAGTTTGCCTGAAGAAACGAAGCAAGGCGATGACTATGCTGCGAGAATCTATGTAGTCGTTTCTGATGGCTGGTTTTTCTGGCAAACCAAGGCCTTGAATTATGTCTGGTCGAGCCGGGAAGATGCGCCAGCAAGTTGGCCCAATGCTTATGCGCCTGACAACACTCTGATGATACCCTTACGAAATAATAGCGACGGCGCAGGGCAGTGGCATATAGAAAAACGAAATATTCAGGAAGATCTGAAAGCCTGGCTCGGCAAATCCTATGACGAAGTTGAGGCGATTGCGATTATGACTGATGCCGATGACTCCGGGTCGAATGCCGAAGCTGAATACGGTGATATATTCTTTTCGGAACGGTGATAGGGATTTCACGGATGGTCAAGTTGCTGAAATCCTGCAGTCTTAAAAACGCGCCATTCCCGTAGTCTTAAAGACGCGTCATTCCCGCAGTGTGTTAAGCGGGAATCCATTTTGCTTGATGCGCCGTGCTAGGTATCATGGATCCCGGCTGAAGAGCACACCGGGATGACGATAGTGCACCCTAATGCCAAACAACCGCTTGGCGTGCTTCATACCAATCATCCAAATGAGGCTTGTAACTCGACTCAATAACATCTCGCTTCATCTTCATCGTCGGTGTTAGGTGCCCGCTGGCGATGCTCCACTCATCACTGACAATCGTCACGAACTTGATATGCTCATGAGGGTCAAGTGTAGAGTTTACGTCCTTGATTAAAGATTGAAAGCTAGAGGCAAGCTCTGCTTTAAAGTCATCACAGCTTGTTTTTTTGGCCGATGATTCGGCTAATACTACCAATGCGTGAGGTTGTGGGTACTCAGCGCCCGATACACAAACCATCTCAATGTCTTGATGGCCAATAATCTTATTCTCTATTGGCGCTGGCGCAACGTATTTACCTTTACTGGTTTTAAATATTTCTTTGGTTCGTCCGGTAATCTTAAGGCGTTTAAGTTCATCAATTTCACCACGATCCCCGGTTTTCAAATAGCCATCTTCAGTGAACTCAGCCTTGGTTTTCGCCTCATCCTTGTAGTAACCCATCATCAGGGTAGGGCTCTTGATTTGAATTTCACCTTGCTCACTGATTCGACAATCAACACCAGGTAAAGGTTCACCTACGTAACCAAGGCAACTTCTGCCTGGCTGGGACATATGAGAATAACCAAAGTTTTCAGACATGCCGTAGCCTTCGAGGAGTTCAAGACCAAGCTTTTGGTACCAGGCAATCGTATCTTGACTTAGTGGTGCAGAGCCACTCGCAGCATAGCGTACATCCTGCAGACCAAGCGTCTTCAATACGCGTTTTTTCATATAGCCTGACAGTAAAGGAATCTTCATCAAACGATCGAGCTTTTGTTTTGGCATCTTGGCAAAGACACCTGTCTGGAATATTGTCCAAATTCGAGGAACCGCCAGGAACAAGGTAGGGTTTGCTCGGTTCAAGTCAGCGACAAAGGTATCGAGTTTGTCGGCGAAAAATAATTGAAAGCCAACAGATATAGAGGCCATTTCGACTACAAAACGCTCCATCACGTGTGCCAAAGGAAGGTAAGAAAGCATTCTGTCTTGATCAGTCACTTTTAATGAGGCTATCGCGCCTTGTGCAGCATAGGCCATGCTATGGAAAGATAGCATCACGCCTTTGGGGTTCCCGGTGCTACCAGAGGTATAAACAATCGTGGCGATTTCATCTGCTTCGCGAGCTGTATTTTCACTTAAGGCTTCATTCTTTGCGACAATCTGATCCCAGCTAGTATACTTTTGCTGCACTTCTTCCGGGCTTAAGTCAAAGGAAATACAGGGTAAGCTTTCTGGAATACCGTCTTTCATATCGTCCCAATCATCAAGCTTACCAGCGAATAGGACTTGTGCTTCGGAATGCTCAAGTATATAGCTGACGGTATCGGCGTTTAGGGTTGGGTAGAGCGGAACGGTAACGTGTCCTGCCATCCAGATTGCCCAATCCGCCATGACCCACTGAGCGCAGTTTTTTGACAGTAATGCTATGTGGCTCTTGGCTGGTAAATTAAGAGTCTTCAAATAGTTCGCCATCTTTCTGGCTTCAGATACGGCTTGTTGCCAGGTATAGGTTTTAACTTGTCCATTGCCAAGAGGTTGCGTGAGGTAAATGTCCTGGGCCTTTTCCTTTTCCCAGCGATAAACATGTTCAAGTGCGAGTGGAATCTTTCTATCGTTCATTATTATTCCTTTGTAAACGTAGCTATTAGATTGTTATTGGTTTTTAAATTCTGCAGGAGAATTGTACAGATAAGGAGCGTTAATCCCTTGACCCTAGGTTTTAAAATATTGACGCTGGGTTGCACTTGTGGAAGGCTCAACCTAAAGGTTGGGCAGCTACAACAAGCTCAATTGGTCACTAGTAATCTCGTTATATGAGGTGCCTAAGAAGCTGACTACACCATCGACAATAGGTGCGATTTGTCTGGCGAGATACAGGTCATAATCAAGTGGTGATACAAGGTGTTCTATAGGCTCAGGCCCATTCACGGTATAACAATAAGAGACCCAGCCGCCATTTTCATAACGTGGCGCCTTGCCTTCGCTGACTAGCCACTCGTCAGCTTTTTTGGCGGCTTGGGCATGAGGGGGTATATTCGAGGTGTAATCTCTGAGTTTTCTTCTTAAGCGCTTTCGATAGATCAACTGGTCGTCGTATTGCCCGCTTCGTATCCCGCTAAGTAATTGTTTGAATAACTAGGCAACTCGGGTTATTCTAAATTAAGACTGTTTGTCTTCTTTGTACTCTTCAGACTGCAATTTACCAATCCCTTTTAAACGATCTCTAGGATTGACGAGCATTGGTCTGGTTAGAAGTAAGTTGTTTGGATATATAATAACTTCACGCGCTTCACTGATTAGTTTAGTGCTGAATAAGTTAATTTCAGAAATATACCCCTCGACGTAATTATCGCCATCAATCACTCTGACGAAGTTGCCACGCCTGAATGACTTTTGCACTAAAAGAATAAAAAATGAGGTGATGTTACTTAGTACCGACCACCCGGCGAATAACGCCACACCAGTGACCGCCAGAATACTGGCAGACAATGTCAGGAGTCCTTTGAAGTCAAAACCCCATACAAATAGAGTGACTACCACTGTTCCGATTAACAGCAACACATTTACTGCAGCGAGCGCGGTTTCTTTCGATTTGTCTTTTAGATTTCCGTGCTCTGCATGTGCGATGATTCGTGGTCGTAGTACGTATTTAAAAAAGCCGTAGATAATGATGATAACCAACGTTAGCAACACATTTACTTTGTACATTGAAAACCAGGCCAAAAGCTCATCAAACATTTTTTACCTCAAGAATACTTTGCTTCAACTTCATACTTGTTGTCTGTCTACGAGCATAAGCTATTCATAGTTTACGCTCATTCTATCTTCACTCTGGATATACTCCGACTCGGGGTCCACAAGCGCTCGTCCTGCCATTGCGGTTCGACCCAGCAACATAGGATATCGCATATTAGAGCGGTCAGTTAAGGTGATAGGTATCGTCCAATGACTTTTCCCAATGCAGACACTCGCTTCAATCAAGCAACGCTTCTCTTTAGCCTCATTATTGGTCTTAACAAGCCTTTTGTCGATGAGTTTTGCTGACCGTCTACTCGCCCTTCGGTCAGGAAAGACATCCTTTGGTAAATCAAAACTGACCCAAGTTTCATTATCCCTCTCTTCATACTCAATATTTTCGACGTGCAAAGATGAGTTGTTAGCGCCGGTGTCAACTCTTACCTGAACGTTGAATAAATGTAGTCCAGGTAGGTCAGCGTACTCGACTGCACCTAGTAAGATCTTTCCATCCAGGTATTTCGCGAAGGAACTTCCCACAATTGTTTGCTCCTCACTTAGATTTCTATTCTTGGAAAAGTTATCATGGCTCATTTAACAATACCTCGGATTCACTGACCAAATTGTCATTCATTAGTTCTAGATTTTCAGCCACTTCGTTTGGCTTGGAAAAATAAGCAATATGAAATAATGCTTCACCCTCCTGTGCTAATGGGATGTTCTGTTTACCAATAATAATACCCTTAGCATGACTCGTGATGGTGTCTAATACTCGACCAAACGGGTCTTGAATATCTGCCAGCGCATCGCCTTTCTCCACGAGCTCACCAAGCGTTCTTTTATAACGGATAAAGCCACTGTCAGTTGACCTTACCCATCCTGACTGCCTAGCAATAAAAGGTTCATATTTAAGCTTGCTTCGTCGTTTGGTAAGCATATCTAATGAACGCATAACGTTAACGATGCCTCTTACACCCGCACGAATAGATAATTCATCAAATCGCAATGCTTCACCTGCTTCATATAAAAGTACTGGTACGCCCAGTTCTCCAGCAGATTCTCTCAACGATCCATCCCTTATATCGGCATTAAGTACAACAGGCACGCCAAAGGCTTTTGCAAGTTCATTTGTTCTTTCATCATCTAAATTTGCTCGTATCTGTGGCAGATTTGAGCGATGAATCGCACCTGTATGTAAATCAATCCCGTAGTCCGATTTTGAAACGATCTCTTTCAGAAACTGGTTTGCAATTCTTCCTGCTAACGACCCTTTAGTCGAGCCGGGGAAGCTTCTGTTTAAATCTCTTCTGTCAGGTAGATAGCGGCTTTGTGAAATGACGCCATAAACATTTACAATGGGGACTGCTATGAGCGTTCCCTTCATTCCTCTAAGTTGTTTACCTTGAATTAGGCGACTAATAATCTCAGTACCATTTAACTCATCACCATGAATCGCAGCGCTAACGAACAATACCGGGCCATCTTTTTTACCGTGTTTCACGTATACCGGCATCGACATTTCGGTGTCGGTATACAGCGCAACGGTGGGCATTTCAATGTATGCTGATTCACCCGGTTTGATGTCACGTCCTGCTATGGAAAAGCTCTGTCTCATTGTAATATCTCAACTAATATTTGCATTGTCTCAACTAATAACTAACCTTTCCCTTTAGTTTTGGTTGCGTTGGGTTTTGCCTTCTTTTCGATATGCGAAATAATCATCCCCGCTACATTTTTGCCGGTAGCCGTTTCAATGCCTTCTAGCCCCGGGGAAGAGTTCACTTCCATGACAACGGGCCCGGTAGCACTTCGAAGAATATCTACACCGCACATTGATAAGCCCATTGTCTTTGCTGCATCGACTGCTGTTTTTCTTTCAGCTGGCGATAAGCGAACTATTTCAGCCGAGCCCCCTCTGTGTAGGTTTGAGCGAAACTCACCAGGCGCAGCCTGACGTTTCATTGCAGCAACGACTTTATCTCCCACCACAAGACAGCGAATATCAGCACCATTTGCCTCCTTAATGTACTCTTGTACAAGGATGTTTGCTTTTAGACCCATAAATGCCTCAATGATGCTTTCGGCTGTCTTTGTCGTTTCCGCTAATACAACACCAATGCCCTGAGTGCCTTCCAATAACTTAATGACAACGGGTGCGCCACCGACATTCTTAAGTAAGTCATCTATCTTGTCAGGCCGATTTGCGAAACCTGTTCTAGGTAAACCAATCCCTTTTCTAGATAACAGTTGTAAAGAACGAAGTTTGTCCCGTGACCGGCTAATCGCGACCGATTCATTAATACAATAAGTTCCCATCATTTCAAATTGTCTGACGACCGAAGTACCGTAGAAAGTAACCGAAGCTCCTATTCGTGGAATGACAGCGTCATAAAGAGGTAAGGGCTTACCTTTGTATCTCACAGAAGGTTTGGCGCTGGTAATATCCATATAACAATGCATTGTATCGATGACATCAACAGTATGCCCCATCTCTTCTCCTTCTTCTTTTAGTCGGCGAGTAGAGTAGAGCTCTGGGTTACGGGATAGGATTGCTATTTTCATTGGGATACCTCCAAACATTGTCAGTTGAGCTTGTGTAAATCTGTCGTAATTTTGGGCCTGATTTTTTAAAGCGTAAAACGAAAAGAATTTGTGTTGACGACAAAATTTATTAGGTGGTCGAATGACGAAACTAGTATGACAATAATGAGGATAGTGCTATCAATCAGTTGTTTTGGAATCTACTATGATGAACGTCTTAACAATGCCTGACAGATTAACCAAGAGTCAGATAAAAGAAAGTTTTTATAGAACCTACAAGCTAGTAAACCGAGTCACTAACGGAGTGAGTACCGGCGAGGTTTTTAAGCAGGGTGAGAGAGTTGCTTATTGTGAGGGTTTAGATAGTGATGAACCATTTCAATACCTCAAGGGTGTTGTTGACAGTCATATCAGGAACGAAATTAGACTGAGAGAAAATAGCATGCCTGACCTAACAGCATGGTATCGCGCAATTTGTGAGACCCTTCCAATTGAAAGCCGCAAAACGAACGACATTATCTGTGAACTTTTTAAAGCAGGTCGCGAGTATGTTTCGCTAAGTGACTTGGCTGGGAAAGCCGAGATATCAAATACCTCTGAATTATGCTTTTTGTTGTCAAATTTAGCACGAAAAATGTGTGACTCTATACCTTATGAACCGCCCTGCCAGGGTGATGGTCGCGATGCATACCTGGCCTTAATTTGTGATAGTTCTCCTTTAGGTGATAGGGTTAGACTTAATTGTCTCTTTAGTACTATATTTAAGGACTATTGGCATAAATAGGTTAGCTCGCTGGCCTTAACATAGGCGACATCATGGACATTGAGTTATTACGTACATTTTTGGAAGTAAAGAATACGCGTCACTTTGGTAAAGCGGCTGAAAACTTATACCTTACCCAAGCAGCGGTCAGTGCTCGTATCAAACAATTGGAAAATGTATTAGGTGCGAAGCTTTTTACTCGCTTTAGGAATAACTTACAATTAACGGTGACAGGTGAGCGCCTTATTAATCATGCCGAAACAATTATCATTGCATGGGAAAGAGCTCGCCAAGATGTATCGCTACGAAAGAAACAAAAACACGTAATTTCTCTCGGTGCCACAACAGGTCTTTGGGACCTGGTGCTGCAAGACACATTGCACCGACTTCATCGCGATTTTCCAGAAATGGCATTGAGGACGGAAGCGCACAATCCAGATATCTTAACCCGGCACCTAATGGAACGTACATTGGATGTGGCGCTTATTTATGAACCAGCGAAACTCAATGACTTGGTATCTATACCCATAACCCCCGCCGAACTGATTTTGGTTAGCACGAATGCTGACGCAACAGCAGAGGAGGCAGTCCAGCAACGTTATATTGCCATTGATTGGGGTTTGTCGTTTCAAATGAGTTTTACTCAGGTGTTTTCAGATAATATATCACCTATTCTTCATACTACGCTTTCACGAATAGCGCTTGAATTTATGCTTGAATTTGGCGGCAGTGCCTATTTACCATACCGTTTAATTGAACCCTATATCGACAAAAGCCTTTATCAAGTTGCCGATGCGCCGGTCATTGCTAGACAAATCTTTGCGTGCCATCATCGAGAGAACATTCATACGAACGAGATAGAAAACATTCTCAATGTTATTAGGGCGCTTGAAATGCCTGTAGAAGACGCTCCAGAGATTGAAGTGCCAGAAATAATAGAGATATAGAGGGTTATGACATGTTAAGTATTATCCAGCTCTCTGACGATGGTAAGAGTCAAGAGCTCGAAGCAATGTCGATTGATGATCTAATTTCCGGCGACTTACTCACGAGCCAAAAGCTGTGGATTGATCTTACGACCGAAGATCATGAAATAATTAAACGTTTGCTCACAGAGCTAAATATTGACCACCTTGCTATTGAAGATACCCTGCGAAAGAGCCACCCGTCAAAAATCGAGTTTTTTGACGAGCACTTATTTATTTTGTATCGCGGAATTCGTGCCATTGAAGATGATATATCTTTCCAACATCAGTCGATTGGACTCATTGTTAAAGACAACATTCTGGTTACTGTTCACCCGGTTAAATCGGTTGGGGTAGAGCAATCTAAAAAAGCCTTGCGTAAACTCAAACATATATCTCCTATGACGGTCGCTATTCAAATAATGAAAGCAGCATCGAGTGTTTACCTCGAGAAGTTGCTTAATTTTGATACTCAACTTAGTGAGATTGAGGAGCAACTCGAAAACAATGCAAATGACCAACAGTTGAAAGAGCTGACAAAGTTTAAGTCGCGGCTGGTAAAACTGACGCGGACATTTAATTATCATACGGACATAAGTGAAGGCTTACATAAAGAAAGTGATGAGTACGCATATTTCGACAAGGCAGCTTGCGAGCATGCAATTAACGACTTAGATGATCGTTTCCAGCGCCTTTTTACACTTGCTCAGATGCACTACGATATTTGCGGAGATTTGATCGATGGTTATTTATCGATATCAGCGCATCAGCTGAATGAAACGATGAGAGTTTTAACGGTCATCACCGCTGTGTTTGTGCCACTAAGTTTTTTGGCAGGGCTATATGGGATGAACTTTGACTATATACCTGAACTCAAGGTTGAGAACGGCTATTTTTACCTGCTCGCAATCATGTTGTCGCTATCAACGGGCTTAGTTTATTGGTTTAAGAGAAAGCGCTGGCTGTAAAAGCCAACGTTCAATTGAAAAAGTTAGCACTAAGCTTGACCTATCGAAATAGAGATTTCAACTAGAGCGTACAAACAGCAAGAAAAGCTTAGTCGGCTAAAGCCAAAAACTGCCGTTGAAGGGCATTGTCGAAATGGCCTAGTTCTCCTGATTTAAAGATGTCGAAGAATTTTGATTTTGAAGCACTAAGCACTACCTTTCTGACAGTCTGTCTTCTCCACAAAGTAGACATCTGAGAGTTGTTAGATTCGAATCGGTTTGTCTGATACCTGCCAAAAATATCATTACAGAGCCGGAGGTTTGTATAACGCTCATTGCTCGGCTAATATGGATTCTAAAATCGCGTTTCAGAAAAAGACTATTAAACATGTTGCATGATTTCAATGTCCTGCCATTTCTCAGAGCATCCTTTTGTTTCTTGAGCCTTTGTTTATTTAGCGTCCAAACGACCTCGAAAGAACTTCACTTTGTCACCGTTGAGCATGCTCCGCATAGTTTCGTAGAAGCTGGGAAAGTCGTCGGAAGCGTTACACAACTGCTACATGAGATTTTTGAAACAATGGGCTATCAGCTGGAGATTACTTCGGTCCCAGCAAAAAGAGCACTTTTAATGGTGGAGGGCGGTCTTGTTGACGGGGTATATCCGTATACCTACAGCGAGTCGAGAAGCAAATCTGCATACTTTTCTAACCCTATCTCAATAATTGATACTGTATTTTTCAAAAGAAGATCGTCAGAAATATCGTGGGAGACTTTATCAGATCTTCAGCCTTATAGTATCGGGTCAAATGCAGGCTACCATTATCCTATAGCGTTCCAAGCTGCTGAGCGTGAAGGGCTCATAAAGACAGCTCCGCTGTTTTCACAAAACCCAACACTCGACAACTTAAAAAAATTGAACCGCGAGCACATCGAGCTATTTATATGCAACAAGCTGGTATGTCAGTTTTATATTGATCAGTATGCACCTTTGTTTCGGAACATTGACTATATTCCTAAAGCAGTCGGACCTATCAAGGCCTTTCATGTCGGCTTTACTCGCAAGAAGAGTGGGGCCTTAGAGTTGCGTGAACAATTTAACATAGCTCTAGATGGCGCCATAAAGACAGGTCTACTCGAAAAGATCTATAAACAGCAGGGAATCAAATCAAAAGTAAGTCGCCTGGGTTCTCAAGGTGCGAAAGGCCTAGTAATTCGATAACGAGTAACTCAGAGCTTCATCGAATCTTTAAACTGTGGAAAGGTCACGCATTTATTTTTGCGAAGCGCTAGCACCGCTCTTTTTAAAAACGTGGCATATTGCCTATTAGGAGTGATCATTAACGTCCCATAACGAGGTTATTCGCTGCTTTGAATGATACGCCACCCTAACAAACTTATTGGGTTTCCCCCCAAGAATTTGTTAGCCTAAACTCGAGTGGGCTTCGCCCTACCTCACGAGAAAATGCGCTTGAGAAGCTACTCGCGTTAGAGAAGCCGACTTTAAAAGCAATCTGTTCAATGCCTTCAGGTGTACTGATTAAGTATTCCTTAGCTCTATCCATACGAAGTTGATTAGATAGTTTTCTC